>DASTAF010000387.1:0-3245 GCA_035713005.1 Acetobacteraceae bacterium | reverse complement strand
GTCCTTGGGATCGATGGCAAGCTTCGCCATGACGATCCCCACTTCCTGCCCATGCGGCAGATAGTTCAGCGTCGCCACGATGTTCCAGCGGTCCATCTGGCCCTGGTTGATCTGCTGGGTGCCGTGATAGAGCCCCGTCGTGTCGCCCAGCCCAACCGTGTTCGCGGTGGCGAAAAGGCGGAAGGCGGGATGCGGGCGTATGACCCGGCTCTGGTCGAGCAGCGTCAGCTTGCCCTCAACCTCCAGCACGCGCTGGATCACGAACATCACGTCCGGCCGCCCGGCATCGTATTCGTCGAACACCAAAGCGCAGGGATGCTGCAGCGCCCAGGGGAGCAGGCCTTCCCGGAATTCGGTGACCTGCTTGCCATCCTTCAGCACGATCGCATCCTTGCCGATCAGGTCGATGCGGCTGATATGGCTGTCGAGGTTGACGCGGATGCAGGGCCAGTTCAGCCGCGCCGCCACCTGCTCGATATGGGTGGACTTGCCGGTGCCGTGGTAGCCCTGGATCATCACCCTCCGGTTGAAGGCGAAGCCAGCCAGGATGGCGAGCGTGGTCTCGCGGTCGAACTTGTAGGTGAGATCGACCTCCGGCACGTGCTCCGTGCGCTCGGAGAAGGCCGGCACCTCCAGATCGCTATCGATACCGAATACCTCCCGCGCCCTGACCCGCAAATCCGGCAGGTTGATCGCGGAGGTGCCCCGGGTTTCGGCAAGTGCAGCAATGCTCATCAGTCGATTATTCCTTGTCATCCTCGGCGGGCTGCGGCCCCAGGCCGGCAGGCGCCTTCAGTATACCACAATCCGGAACTCCTCATACCGAAGATGGCACGGAAATCTCGGCAGGCAACCTTTCGCGAAGCGCCGCATAGGCAATGTTGATGGTCTTGAGCTTTTCCTCGGATTTCTTGTCGCCTCCATTCGCATCCGGATGATGACGCTTGGCCAGTTCCTTGTAGCGGATCTTGGCGGCCTGGAGCGTTACCGGCCAGACCAGCCCCATCACGGAAAGCGCCTCGCGCAGCTCGGGGGGCGCTGACTGCGCCTGAGGGGCCTGGCGGAAGCGCGAATGCCCGTTCCCCATGTGAAAGGCGGAGATTTCTGACTCCAGCGCATCCGCCATGGCGGAGCCGTTATGACCGAGCGGCCAAGTCGGGCGCTGCCAGCCCGAATCGTTCCGTAGATTGGCTTCAATCTGGCCGGGGCTCATTCCCTTGTAGTAGTCCCAGCCTGCGTTGTAGGCGCGAACATGCTCAAGGCAGAACCAGAAATACTCGCGGAGATGCTCGCGCGATTTCGGCGCGCGGTACTCGCCGGCGCAATGGCAGTCCGGGATGTCGCATTCGCGGCCCGGAGCGTCCGGGTCGGGGGCATAGGCGCGGCCCCTGCGCGGTGACTTCATCATGCCCCATAATTTGCCATTTGCCGGCCTCTTGGCAACTGGCCGCGAAGGCCTCAGAACATCAGCCATGACCTCAAGACAGGACCGAATCCGGGCTGCCCTCGTCCAGGCTTTCGAACCGGCGCGGATAGAGGTGGAGGATGAAAGCGCGCGCCATGCCGGGCATGCCGGAGCGGCGCCAGGAGGCGAGACTCACTACCGGGTCATGCTGGTCTCCTCCCGGTTCGAGGGGATGAGCCGGGTGGCGCGTTCCCGCGCGGTGCATGAGGCGCTGACGGCGGAATTCGCCTCCGGCCTGCATGCGCTGAGCCTCGATCTGCGGGTTCCTGAAGGCGCGTGAAGCCGGGAGACAGGCGGGCCTGCTGCTCGACCGCCCCTTCGCGCCACTTTTCTGGTGCCAGGCCTTTGCGGCCTTCAACGACAATTTCCTGAAGACGGCGCTGATCGTCCGGCAAATCGGGGCGGGCGTTTTTCGCTGAAGGCACGCACGCCCTCGGCGAAATCCGGCGTGCGGCCCAGTTCCCGCTGCAGATCGCGCTCCAGATCGAGCTGCGCATCCAGGCCGTTCGTCGTCGAGGCATCGAAAGCGCGCTTCATCGCCGCGAGGGCCTGGGCGGGCTTCGCCGCCAGATCCTCGGCCATGGCAAGAGCCGCCGGCATGAGCGCCGCATCCTCGACGCAGCGCCAGATCAGCCCCCATTCGCTGGCCTGCGCGGCACTTATGCTCTTTCCGAGCATAGCCAAGCCGCGCGCCCGCGCATCGCCGACCAGCCGGGGCAGGAACCAAGTGCCGCCTGCATCCGGAATCAAGCCGATGCGGATGAAGGCCTGGGTGAAGGAAGCGCTTTCCGCCGCGATCACCATATCCGCGGCCAGCGCCAGATTGACCCCCGCCCCGGCGGCGGTGCCGTTCACCGCGCAGATAATCGGCTTCGGCAGGGCGCGCATCCGCCGCACCAGCGGGTTGTAATGGCGGTCGATGCTGGCACCGAGATCGGGATCGGAATCATGCTTCTGGGTGAGATCAGCCCCGGCGCAGAATCCCCTCCCCGCCCCGGTCAGCAGCACGGCGCGCACCGCCTCCTCCCGCTCGATGGCGGCGAAGGCGGAGGCCAGCGACTCGTGAAGTCCGGCATCGAGTGCGTTCAGCCTCTCAGGCCGGTTGAGGGTGAGGATGCGCACCGCACCCTTCGTTTCGACGAGCAGCGGTTCAGCCATGCCTTCCTCCGGATTGACGCATTCCGGCGAGTGTGGCGCAGGCTATGCGCGGCGGCAACGGGAGACGGCGATGGCGAAGGCGGTTCTGGCGATCCATGGCGGCGCCGGCACGATGCGGGCGGACATGATGACGCCCGATCTGGCCGAGGCCTATCATGAAGGGCTGCGGCGGGCGCTCCGCAGCGGCTGGCTCGTGCTGGCCGGGAATGGCTCGGCGCTCGATGCGGTGACGGAGGCCGTCTCAGCGCTGGAGGATGATCCCATGTTCAATGCCGGGCGCGGCGCCGTGTTCACCGCCAGCGGCAAGATGGAGATGGATGCCGCGATCATGGACGGGCGGGACCGGAAGGCCGGGGCGGTCGCCGGTATCTGCGGCCCGCGCAACCCGGTGCGGGCGGCACGGACGGTGATGGAGACGACGCCGCATCTGCTGATGATCGGCGCGGGGGCCGAGCAGGTGGCACGGGCGGCGGGACTGCCTTTCGAGGCGGAGACATATTTCGCCACTGAATCACGCCGGGCTGCGCTGGAACGGGAGCTTCGGCGCCGCGCTTCCGGCGCTCCTGATACGCGTTCGGATGCGGACCGGCACGGTACGGTCGGAGCCGTCGCCCGCGATGCC
>DASTAF010000386.1:0-2652 GCA_035713005.1 Acetobacteraceae bacterium | reverse complement strand
CGCATGACCTGGGCGAAGCCATGCCAGGAGGATTGCTCGGCCGGGGTGATGGCGAGGGACTTCTTCAGCGCCGCGAGATGCGTGTCCACATGGGCCAGCATCGCCCTGGTTGCCGCCGATTGCTGTTCCGCCTGCGGCTTGGCCGGCTTGCCTCCGCTCTCCGTCGCGGTGGCGGCATGGGCGGATGGAATCTCCCCCACCACTAAGGCGCCCAGAAGAAGGACAGCTCCGAGAACGGGTTTGCGCATGGGCGTAGCTCCTGATGATGTGGTGCGGCAGCTATAGCCCAAAGCCTGTGGCGATGGGCAGGCCTGATCATGGCGCGATCATGACGAGGCCTGGCAGGCTCTTCTGAAACAGGAAATAAATGATTGCAATCCGCTGGAGCCGTTGCAATTTTCGCTTGCACAGGCGCTGACTTTCTTGTCAAGCTGCCGCTCCCGCCTTCAAGATCAGGAGAAGATCATGACCCTAGCCGCGATTCTGAAACAAAAAGGCGGTTTCATCATCTCGGTGCCGCCGACGATGCGGGTCAGCGAGATCGTCGGCGTCCTTGCGGAGAAGCGCATCGGCGCGGTTCTGATTCTCGGCGAGGCGGAGCAGTTGCTCGGCATCCTGAGCGAGCGCGACATCGTGCGCAGCCTGGCCTTCAACGGCGCCCAGACGTTGGAGATGACCGCCGCCCAGTTGATGACCCGCGCCCCCACCACCGCGACCACCGAGCTTACCGTTTATGACGCCGAGCATCTGATGACGAATGGAAGATTCCGTCATCTGCCCATCATCGCGGATGGAAAACCGATCGGAATGGTCAGTATTGGTGACGTTGTGAAAGCCGTGCTTGACCAGCAGACCCACGAGATGGAGAATTTGCGCAATTACGTTTCAGGAACGATAGGCTGAGCGCCTTCAGCCTGAAACGGTGAGAGCATTTTCCACGGCATGATCGGAAAATGCTCTCGTGCCTCGGCGAGACTACTGGCTGTTGCCGCTGTTGTCGGTGGAACCGTTAGTGCCGGTGCCGTTCGTTCCGGTGGTGCCGGTTCCTGTATTGGTTCCCGTATTATCCGTGTTGCCGGTTGCGCCATTGTTGTAGCCGGCATTGTTGTAGGTGCCGCCGGTTCCGCTGGCGGAACTGGTGCCGTTCTGACCGTTATAGGCTGACCCGCTCGAACTGCCCGACTTGTTGGTTCCCAGCGCGTTCTGGACCGCCTTGTGCTTCCAGACCGGCTTGCCGAGATTGACCTGTTTCGGCTTGGTCTGGCTGCCGGCCACCGCGCCGCCCACTGCGCCGATGCCCGCCCCGGCCAGCGCGCCGATCGGTCCGCCCACCGCGCCTACCGCCGCACCTGCGGCGGCGCCTCCCGCGGCACCGCCCTGGGCCCGCTCCGGCTGCTTGGTGCCGCAGCCGGCCAGCGTCAACATGAGGCCGACGGGCAGTATGATTAACGGGTTGATCTTCATGATTGTTTCCTCATCAGGTTTGATCATGCCATCCGGCACCGTGCCACATGGTCCCCGCACCGGATGGCGCGGAATCGAAACATTGGGAACGGAAGGGGCGGATCAAGCCTATATGAGAGTAAGTTAATCTTCCTGCTATTGCTGTGATGGCGGCGGCAGAGGCTGCGACTGCACGGACTGCGCCGGCGCCTGATATTGTTGGGGCTGGTATTGCTGCGCCTGATACTGGGGCTGATAGGCTCCGGGTTGCAGGGATTGCGGCTGCTGCGTTTCCTGCGGCTGCGGCTGTGATGATGCCTGAGTCCCGTTTCCCTGCCAGGGCGGCTTGCCGAGATCGACCTGCTTCGGGGTGGTGTTCGAGGCGGTCAGCGCCCCTACCCCGCCGCCGATGCCCGCGCCGATCAGCATGCCGACCGGACCGCCGATCAGCCCGATTGCCGCTCCCGTGGCCGCTCCGCCGGCGGTGCCGCCGCCGAGCCGGTTGGGGCCGTTGGAGCCGCATCCCGCCAGCATCAGCACCGCGCCGAGAGCAAGGCCGGTGGCCGCTTTTCCAACCGCTGGATGGCGCATCATCTCTCCTTGCAAAAGCCTCCAGGCAACAGGTCCGGAAGCAATATGCTCATCCTATAGCTGAAATTTTTCATCAGGTTAAAGGGGAAAATGCATGTTGCGCGTTAAGAAGCGGAACTGATGCCCCCGTACCGCCCCGAATATGGTGGAAGCGCGCCGCCCTCGTATAGCATGGAGTTGAAATCACCCAGGGGAAGCATCATGAACCACTCCGCCAGCGTCATCGCCGTCCTGATCGCCGCAGCCGGTGTGGCGCTAATCCTCCTGTTGCGGCTGATCCTGCCGGGCGCGGTGCTGATCCTGATCGCCCTTGCCGTCGGGCTTTCCCTGCGGACGGCGAACGAATGGGAGCGCGCGGTGGTGCTGAGGCTGGGCCGATTCGCGGCGATTCGCGGCCCGGGGCCGTTCCCGCTCATCCCGATCATCGAGACAATCTACACCATGGTCGATACCCGGCGGCAGAGCACCATCATCACCGCCGAGAACACGCTGACCATGGACGGGGTATCGGTCGCGGTGGATTCGATCCTGTTCTGGAAGGTTGAGGACGTGCGCCGGGCCGCAACCGAACTAACAGACTACCGGCTGATGATCGCACAGGTTGCACAAACTTCGCTG
>DASTAF010000385.1:0-3269 GCA_035713005.1 Acetobacteraceae bacterium | reverse complement strand
CCGCTCACCCGCTCCAAGGCCCGGCGGGCGCTGGAGGATTTCGGCGCCGATATCGCCATCGCCTGGATGAGCCGGGCGGCCTTCCACGCCCCGCGCGGGCGCTGGACCCTGGTGGGCAGGCTGGGCGGCTATTATCCGCTCAAATATTTCCAGCGCTGCGATCATCTGGTCGGCAACACGCGGGATATCGCGCGCTGGATCATCGGGCAGGGCTGGCCGCGCGAGCGGGTGCATTACCTGCCGAATTTCGTCGCGGATTTCGCTGATGCGGCGCCGGCATCGCGGGCGGCGCTCGGCGTGCCGGAGGATGCACCGCTGATCCTCGCCCTGGGGCGGCTGCACCCGGTGAAGGGGTTCGACATGCTGATCCGCGCCGCCGCGCTCATGCCGGGGGTGCATGTGGTCATCGCCGGGGAGGGGCCGGAACGGGCGGCGCTGGTGGCGCTGATCGCGAGGCTGGGGCTCGACGGCCGGGTGCATCTGCCGGGCTGGCGTTCCGATACCGGGGCGCTGCTGCGGGCGGCGGATGTGTTCGTCTCATCCTCGACCCACGAGCCGCTGGGCAACATGATCCTGGAGGCGTTTTCGGCGGGAGTGCCGGTGGTGGCCGCCGCCGCCGAGGGGCCGCGCGAGATCATCCGGGATTCGACGGATGGGCTGCTGGTGCCCCTGGATGACGAGGCCGCGCTGGCCGGGGTGATTCTTGCGCTGCTGGCCGATTCCGGGCGCGCCGCGTCGCTCGCGGCGGCGGGGCGGGCGCGATACGAGGCGGAATTCAGCGAGAGGGTGGTGACCCGGGTGTGGCTGGACCTGCTCGCCGGTCTGAAACCCGGCTGATGTGCGGGATCGGCGGAATCGCGTTCAAACCCGGCGCCGGGGCGCCGCCGGGAATGCTCGCGGCGCTGGCCTCCGCGCTGGCGCATCGCGGGCCGGATGGCTCCGGGATGAATGTCAGCCCGCGCGCCGCCCTGGTGCAGACCAGGCTGGCCATCATCGATCTCGCCACCGGCGACCAGCCGCTCTTCGCCGGGGAGAGGGTGCTGATCGGCAATGGCGAGATCTACAACAACCGGGAACTGCGCGCGGCGCTGCCGGATGCCCGGTTCAGGACGGGAAGCGATTGCGAGCCGCCGCTCCATCTGCTGGAGCGGGAGGGGGCGGACTTCGCCCGCTCGCTGCGCGGCATGTACGCGCTGGCGATCGACGATGCGGGGGCGGGGCGGCTGGTGCTGGCGCGCGACCCTTTCGGCATCAAGCCGCTCTATCTGGCGGAGACGCCGCTCGGCCTCGCTTTCGCCTCGGAGCCGCAGGCGCTGATCGCGGCGGGGCTGGCGAAGCCCGCGCTGGCGCCGGGGAAGATCGTGGAGCTGCTGCAATTGCAGTTCACCACCGGCGCCGAGACCGCCTTCGAGGGCATCAGGCGCATGGCGCCGGGCGCGACCGCCATCATCCGCGATGGAAGCGTGGCGGAGACCCGTCATCTCGACCCGATAGAGCCGGGACAGGCTCCAGGTGACGAGGACGCGGCGCTGGCGGCGCTCGATGCGGTGCTGGCCGGGGCGGTGGAATTCCACCAGCGCAGCGACGTGCCCTATGGGCTGTTCCTCTCCGGCGGGATCGACAGCGCGGCCATCCTCGCCATGATGGCGCGGCTGAACGACAGGCCGGTGCAGGCCTTCACCGCCGGTTTCGACGTGGCAGGGGTTGCCGATGAGCGCGAGGCGGCGGCCGCGATGGCGCGGGCGGTGGGCGCGCGGCACGAGCGCATCCATGTGACGGAGGCGATGATGTGGCGGCATCTGCCGGAGATCGTATCCTGCATGGACGATCCGGTGGCGGATTACGCGATCATCCCGAGTTGGTTCCTGGCGGGATGCGCGCGGCAATCGGTGAAGGTGGTGCTTTCGGGCGAGGGGGGCGACGAGATTTTCGCCGGTTATGGACGGTATCGCGCGGCGGCGCGGCCATTCCCGTTCCGGCGGGAGATGCGCATGCGCGGCGCCTTCGAGGGGCTGGACGTGCTGCGCGACACCTCCCGCTCCTGGCGCGGGGGGATCGCGGCGGCAGGCAGGGCGGCGGCGGGGACGCGGCTGGCGCGGGCGCAGCGCGCGGATATCGCCGAATGGCTGCCGAACGATCTGCTGATCAAGCTCGACCGCTGCCTGATGGCGCATGGGGTGGAGGGCCGCACCCCGTTCCTCGACCGCGAGATGGCCCGCTTCGCCTTCGCCCTGCCGGACCGGCTGCGGGCGCGGGGGCGGTTCGGGAAGATTCTGCTCCGCCAATGGCTGGAGAGGCATCTGCCCGCCGCGCGGCCCTTCGCCCGCAAGCAGGGATTCGACGTGCCGGTGGGCGCGTGGATCGCGGCACAGGGCGGGCGGCTCGGGCCGCTGGTGGCGCGAACGCCCATCGTTCAGGAAGTGGCGCATCCGGAGCGGGTGCGGGCGCTGTTCGCGCGGGCGGGCGATCCGCGCGCCGGGATCGCGGCGTGGCGCCTGCTGTTCCTGGCGCTATGGCACCGGCGGCACGTGCTGGGCAGGCGCGAGAGCGGCGAGACTTTCGACACCCTGAGCGACTGGTGAGGATAAGACATGGCTGAGCATTACGATCTGATCATCGAGAATGGCGTGGCGGTGCTGCCCTCGGGCAGGGCGGAGGCGAGGATCGGCATCCGGGACGGGCGGATCGCCTCGCTGGATGCGCGGGGCGACGGCGCGGAGATTTTCGACGCGAAGGGGCTGCATGTTCTGCCCGGGCTGATCGACCCGCATGTGCATTTCCGCGATTCCGGCATGGCGGAGCTGCCCGCTATCGAGACCATGGAGACCGGCACCAGGGGGGCGGTGCTGGGCGGCATCACCACGATTTTCGACATGCCGAATACTTCCCGGCCCGCCATCGATTCGGAAAGCCTCGCGATCAAGCGCGAGCATGTTCCCGGCAATGCCTGGTGCGATGTCGGGTTTTACGTGGGCGCGACGAAGGGGAATATCGAAGCCCTCGCGGCGCTGGAGAGCGAGCCGGGGGTATGCGCGATCAAGGTGTTCGCCGGCTCCTCCACCGGCACGCTGCTGGTGGAGGATGATGCCTCGATCGAGCGGGTGATGCGCAGCGGCCATCGGCGCATTGCCTTTCATTCGGAGGACGAGCAGCGGCTGCAGGAGCGGCGGAAGCTGTTCGCGCCCGGCGATGCCTATGCGCGGCATGCCGAATGGCGCGATCCGGAATGCGCCTTCCTCGGCACGCGGCGGATTACCGCGCTGGCCCGC
>DASTAF010000384.1:0-2029 GCA_035713005.1 Acetobacteraceae bacterium | reverse complement strand
TCGTCAGGCTTCCCAAAACGGCGTCCATCCGGTACGGCACCGGCAGCCGAGGAATTCAGGCCGATTTCGGGCTCCAGAGCGTGCACCAGCCTTTCGGGCTGATACTGCCGGAAACCGCCTTGCACTTGCCGTTCGCGGTAGGCGAGGCCCCAGGAATCCAAAGCGCGCATCCGTCGCATTGATGACCATCCTTGGGCTTATCCTGATATTTCACCGATGCCTTCGACATGCCAGCCGCATGAGCGGCAGGGGTGGAAAACGCCGCGGCGGCGGCAAGTCCGGTCAGGCCAGCAGCCTTCTTCAAAAGGTCGCGCCGGCTTCCACCGTTGGATTCATTGGACATCTGAATTTCCCTTTCCTTGTGGCATAACAACTTTCTGAGCCTATCCAAAGCAGACCCATATAGTTCTATATTTCTATATAAAGATATACCATCGGTGGAGGAACTGTCCAGAATCTCAGGCCCGGAGTCGAACCAAAAAGGTGGTTGCTCTGTTCCGGATGATCGCCGACCAGATCGAGGCACTACTCGCCGGCTATGATGCGGACGCCATCCGCACTAAAACCGAGGCTGCCGGTTTCGAGGCTGTCATCCCCGCTAAGTTTCCCCGGCATAGCCCTGCCCGGAGATGGCCGGGAGATGGCCGATGATGTCCTCCACGGCCGCCAGGAACCCGGGCGGAAGCCGGTTGCCGCTGGCGGTGAGGGGCAGCGGCTTCGAGCGCCAGTCCCGCCCCATGGCCAGCAGATGATCGGCGGCGCGGTTGGCGTTGGAGAAGGGATTGCCG
The DNA here is from genome assembly GCA_035713005.1 of Acetobacteraceae bacterium. GTDB lineage: Bacteria > Pseudomonadota > Alphaproteobacteria > Acetobacterales > Acetobacteraceae > Acidiphilium. The sequence continues at coordinate 1,241 of DASTAF010000384.1, read as the reverse complement.
AAGGGCAAGGCGCCCGCCTCGCGGAACAGCGCATTCACCATCACCGTCATCAGCGCCGAAAGCTCATTGGCGCGGAGGTTCTGCCCCTTCGCATGCAAGTTCAGCATCCGGCGCAGCAGCGGGCCGAAGGCGTTGCCGGTGCTGAGAAGCCAGCCGTCATACGGGCCGGTCGGGCGCAGCGCCTCGACATAGCCGCCCTCGGCGCCCCGCACCATCACCAGGCCGGAGACGAGGCCGCTTTGCGCCACCGCATCCCCGCCGCTGGTATCCTTGAACATGGTGACGCGCGACTCGGCGGCGAGGCTGCGCATCGTCTCCGGCCCGATCTCGCATTGCGTCACCTGGGGAAGCTGATAGATGGCGATGGGGCTCTCCGTCGCCGCCAGCACCGCGCGGTAATGGGCGAGGATCGCCTCCTGCGAGGCTCCGGGCATGATCGGCGGACAGACGGCGATGCCGGCATATTCCCCCGCCGGCATTTCCTCGGCGAGGTTCCGCTCCAGCGCCCGCGCCCATTCGATCACCTCATCCGTGCCTGGGCGCAGCGCGCCGAAGAGCAGGCGGCAGCCACCGAAGGCATCCTCGCGGCGCGACAGGCGGATGATGGCGAGGAACTGCTCCAGGCTGATCTCCCAGCCATCGCCGGTCGAGCCCGCCAGCAGGAACTGCCGCACGGCGGGGCGCATGGCCCGAAGCTGGGCCGCCATCCGCTCCACGTCCACGTCGAGCCCCGTATTCCCCTCGCGATAATGGGTGAGGAGAGGAACCCAGAGCGGATCGGCCTGGCTGCCTTGTCCGATATCCGATGCCATGCTTCCTCCTCGACGCTGGGCGGCTTCGCCTCTAGGGTGTCACCCGGGGCGGGGCGTGTAAAGGCCCGGCGCGGCTATGGGTTGGCACATTTGCGGAGATGAGAATCGATGAGCGGACGCGTGAAACTCCTTAGCCTGGGCACGATCATGCCGGTCGTCGACGAGATGCTCGGCGCCCATTTCGACGTCTATCGCGACACCGAGCAGGGGCTCGACGCCATCATCGCCGACCATGGCGCGGAGATCAGGGGCATCGTCACCCGCGGCCGCATCCCCACCACCGCCGAACTGCTGGACCGTCTGCCGAAGGTCGGGATCGTCGCCAATTTCGGCGTCGGCTATGATTCGATCGACGTGGCGGCGGCGGCGAAGCGCGGCGTCGTGGTCACCAACACGCCGGACGTTCTGAACGACGAGATGGGCGATTTC
>DASTAF010000383.1:0-3834 GCA_035713005.1 Acetobacteraceae bacterium | reverse complement strand
CAGCCGGTGACCTTCTGGGAGAAGACCAGCCCGGACATGTACGGATTCTGGGCCAATGTGAACCCGAAATACCCCACCCTGCGCTGGAGCCAGGCGCGCGAGCGGCTGATCGGCACCGGCGAGACGGTGCCGACGGTGATCTATAACGGCTACGGCAACTGGGTGGCTTCGCTCTATGCCGGGATGAAGCAGGACAAGGCGCTGTTCATGTGACGGCGGGGTATCGTTGCGGTACTGTTACAGTCTGAAACGGGAATCAGCTTCAAGATCAATGGTTTAGGGAGAAATATTCAGAAACATTCATTGATTTTTCATTTTCTCCCGCCTTGGCTAGTCTGCCCCGAATAAAGAAGGCGGTTGGAATTCAACATGAGCGGCTGGGGCAGTGACAAAATGACGCGTGCGCAGCGGTGCGGCCTGAAATCGGCGATCGGCTGCGAGGGCATCGGCCTGCATAGCGGCGCGCTGGTGCGCCTGCGCCTGCTACCCGCCGAGCCGGGTTCCGGCATCCTGTTCCGCCGCGCCGATCTCGGCATCGCCATCCCCGCCTGGTACGATCATGTCGTGGATACGAGGCTGAGCACCGTGCTGGCCGATCCGGCAAGGCCGGAAGCGAGGGTCGCCACCATCGAGCATCTGATGGCGGCGCTGGCCGGGGCGGGGATCGACGATGCGGTGATCGAGCTGGACGGGCCGGAAGTGCCGGTGCTGGACGGATCGGCGGCGGAATTCGCCTTCCTGATCGGCTGCGCCGGCATCGAGGAGACCGGGCCGAGGCGCGACCGCATCGAGGTGCTGCGCACCGTCCGGGTGGAGGATGGCGAGGCTTTCGGCGAGCTGCAACCCGCGCCCTTCGCCCGCGAGTCCTTCTCCATGAGCCTGTCCATCGATTTTCCCGCCCGCGCGATCGGGCGGCAGACGCTCGGCCTCGACCTCGATCCCGAAAGCTTCGCCCGCGATCTGGCGCGCGCCCGCACCTTCACCCTGGCCTCCGAGATCGAGGCGCTGCACGAGGCCGGGCTGGCGCTGGGCGGCAGCCTCGCCAATGCGGTGGTGGTGGATGACGACAAGGTGCTCAACCCCGAGGGGCTGCGCTATCCCGATGAGTTCGTCCGCCACAAGATGCTGGACGTGGTGGGCGATCTCGCTTTGGCGGGGGCGCCGATCAGCGGCCGGTTCCTGGGCAACCGCACCGGCCACCGGCTGAACAACGCGCTGCTCCGCGCCCTGTTCGCGGACCCGGCCAATTACCGGCTCTGGCACGCGCCCATCGGCATGCCGGAAGCCGTTGCCGCCTGAGTCGCCGGTTCAGGCTCCCGCCAGGCCGACCGTCATGCCGCCGCAGACATATAGCGTCTGCCCGGTGACGAAGCCGCTGCGGGCATCGAGCAGATAGGATGCCGCCTGGGCCACGTCTTCCGGCTCGCCCATCCGCCGCACCGGTATCGCCTCGATGATGGCGCGGGTGCGCGGCGCGCCGGGCGGGTTCGCGCGGTCGAACAATCCGGTGCGGATCGGGCCGGGGCCGATCGCGTTCACGGTGATGCCGTGCCGGCCGAGCTCCAGCGCCCATACGCGGGTCATGCCGATCAGCCCGGCCTTGCTCGCCGCATAGGCGGTCCGCGCCTCCTTGCCCAGCGCGGCGCGGGAGGCCATGTTCACCACCCGCCCGAATCCCGCCGCCTTCATGCCCGGCAGCAGCGCCTGCAGGCATTGCAGGGCGCAGCGCAGGTTGAGCGCGATCACCCGGTCGAACGCCTCCAGCGTCTGGTCCCCGACCTCCGCCGGGCAGACGATGCCGACATTATTGACCAGCCGGGTGATCGGCCCGCCGGCGAGCGCCTCGGCCAGCGCCCCGGCGGCGGCCGCCGGATCGGACAGATCGGCGCGTATCCCGGCATCGAGGTCGATCACCACCGGCTCCAGCCCATCGGCGCGGCAGCGCGCCGCCACCGCCGCGCCGATGCCCGCGCCGCCGCCGGTGATCAGAACCCGCCCGCCATCCTGGATGGTGTCGCTCATGCCTCTCCCTTAATCCGGCAGCCTTGCTCCCGTAAGATGGGATGCGCTTGGTATGGCCGCGCATGCAAAACTCGCCCTGGAAGCAGATATTTTTCGGCAACGCGCCGCCGCTCTTCCTGGTGGAGGTGATCTTCCGCGCCGTCGTGATGTATGCCGCCCTGCTCCTGACGCTCCGCCTTCTCGGCAAGCGCATGAACGGGCAGCTTTCGGTGACCGAACTGGCGGTGATGATCTCGCTGGGCGCGATCGTCTCGGTGCCCATGGAGCTGCCCAAGCAGGGGCTGCTGCCGGGCCTCTTCCTGCTGTTCCTGATCCTGCTGTTCCAGCGCACGCTCGGCTATCTCTCCTTCCGGTCGCGCCGGGTCGGCAGGGTGGTTTACGGAAAGGTGAGCACGCTGGTGGAGGCTGGCGTGCTGCAGAGGCCCGCCATGGAACGGGACGGCATCACCAAGGATCAGCTCTTCGCCCATCTGCGCTACCACAGGATCAGCCAGCTCGGCGAGCTCGACCGTGTCTATCTGGAGGCGAACGGCATGTTCAGCGTCTTCCGCTCCAGCGTCCCGAGGCCTGGGCTTTCGACGCTTCCGGAGAAGGACGATGCCGATATCGCCGCGCAGGAACACAAGAAGGGCATGCTGGTCTGCTGCTTCTGCGGCACTCCCATGAAGGAAAGGCCAACCGGGATGGGGGAATGCCCGAACTGCCGCCGCAGCGAATGGACGCAGGCCATCGGAGACTGAGGATGCGGGAACAGCATATCACGCTCACCGATTGGATGCGCATCCTGAAGGGGCCGGGGCCGTGGAGCTTCCTGCTGCAGGTCGCCTTCCGCGTCTTCTTCCTCTACCTGCTCATCATCGTCTCGATGCGGCTGATCGGCAAGCGGATGGGGCCGCAGCTCACCCGCAACGAGATGGCGGCGCTGGTCTCGCTCGCCGCAGCGGTGGGAATCCCGATGCAGTCCGGCACCCAAGGAGTGCTGCCGGCGCTGGTGGTGGCGGCGGTGGTGGTCGGCATCGCCCGGACCATCGCCTGGTTCTCCACCCGCAGCCAGAAATTCGAGCGGCTCACCCTTGATGACGTGGACATACTGGTGAAGGATGGCTGCCTGCAGATGAAGGCGCTCCGCATCACCGGCATCTCGCGCGAGCTGGTGCGGGCGCAGCTCCGTTCCTACGGGCTGGATCACATGGGCAAGGTGCGGCGGCTCTATCTGGAGGCGAACGGCGTCTTCACCCTGCAGGAGCTGGATGACCCGCAGCCGGGGCTTTCCCTGTTCCCCGGATATGACCGCGAGATGATCGGGCGCCAGCGCAGGATCGGCGATTGCTTCGCCTGCGAAGCCTGCGGCAATCTGGCCCGGGGCGCGCGCCCGGACGGGCCGTGCGCCAATTGCGGGGCGGCCGGCTGGAGCGAGGCCGTCCTCTCCTGAGGCGCCTCAGCGCGTCGCCGGAATCAGCCTGCCGTTCTGCAGCCGCCAGACGCGGTCCAGCTTCTCCACCCCGGTCAGCCGGTGGGTGATCAGCAGCACGCTGCGCCCCGCCGCCACCTCGTTCAGCGTCGCCATGAAGGCGCGCTCGGTATCGGCATCGAGCCCGCTGGTCGGCTCGTCGAGGATCAGGATCGGCGCCGGGCTGAGCAGCGCCCGCGCCAAGGCGAGGCGCCGCCCCTGGCCGCCGGAGAATTGCGATCCCGCCTCGCCCACCCAGGCATCCAGCCGGTCGGGCAGGGCGCGCACCGTCTCGCCGATCCTGGCCGCGTCGAGCGCCGCCCACAAGGCCGCCTCGTCGGCATCCGGCCTGCCCAGCAGCA
>DASTAF010000382.1:0-5862 GCA_035713005.1 Acetobacteraceae bacterium | reverse complement strand
CGAATTCGCGCGCCAGCGCCTCGTTCACGGGGCGGTTCATGCGGCGGCCATGCTGTCGAACAGGGGCTTGCCGTCGGTGCCGCCGAGCAGCGGATCGACGAGGTCCTCCGGATGCGGCATCAGGCCGAGCACGCGGAAATTCTCACTATATATCCCCGCGATATTGCGGGCCGAACCGTTCAGGTTAGCTTCCCGAGTGACCTCGCCTTGGGGATTCGCATAGCGGAACGCCACCCTGCCCTCGCCTTCCAAAGCATCCAGTGTTGCGTCATCGGCAAAGTAATTGCCGTCGCCATGCGCCATCGGGGCGCGGAACACCTCGCCCTTTCGGTATCGCGCGGTGAAGGCGGTGTCGTTCCGCTCGACGCGCAGGTGGCAGTCCATCGAGAGGAAGCGCAAGGATGCATTGCGGAGCAGCGCGCCGGGGAGCAGCCCGGCCTCGGTGAGTATCTGGAAGCCGTTGCACACGCCCAGCACGTAGCCGCCGCGCGCCGCATGCTCCCGCACCGCCCGCATGGCCGGGGATTGCGCCGCCATCGCTCCCGCCCGCAGGTAATCGCCGAAGGAGAAGCCGCCCGGGATCACCACCAGATCGGTCCCTGGCGGCAGGCCGGTCTCCTTGTGCCAGATCAGGGCGGGCCGGGCGCCGAAGCTGCGCTCCAGCGCGATCTCCATGTCGCGTTCCCGGTTGATCCCCGGAAAGATCAAGATTCCTGCGCGCAATGCCCTCACCCCCGATGCCGGATCGCCTGTGCCGTCCTCTGCCCCGCTTCGCCGGGCAAGGCAACCTCCCCGGCGCCGGAGGCAGGCGGGCGCATCACGCGGGATTGACGGAAAACGGGGCGGGGTTACGCTATGATCATCCGGTTGTTAAGGAATGACGGAATGAACAGCAGCGGTTTGCTGGATGATATTCCAGCGGCCTCGCCCGGCGACGGAAACCCGATCGGGGCCTTCCTCGCCCTTGCCGGAAAGCGGCTATGGCCCGCGCGGATCGCGGAGCTTCAGAAGGAGATGGCTTCAGGGGCGCGCTACGGCAGGCTGATCGCCCAGCGCCACGCGGCGGAGCTTTCGGTGGAGAAGGCGCGGCGCGGGATGACGCTCGCCCCGGCGGAGCAGCGCCTCGCCGCCCGCGCGGTTTCGCTTGCCGCGCTGCACAAGGGACTGAACGAGGCGGGCAAAATCCGCTTCATCGAGGCGCTGCGGGCTTCCCTCACCGGGGCGGCGACGCTGATCCCCCTGCTCCACCTGCACCGCACGGCGGAGCTGCAGGCGGCGCGCGGCTTTCAGGTGAGCTTCAGCGGCTTCGAGAGCGCCACGCCCTTCGACCTGCTGATCGCGCGCGACGGGGCGGAGGCGGAGATTGCCTGCGACACCCTCTCCGCCGAGGCGGGGCGGCTGGTGCGTCGCGCCGCCTGGATGCGGCTGATCGACCGGATCGACCCCGATCTGCAGACCTGGCTCGCCGCCCATCCGGGGCGCTACCTGCTGAAGATGACCCTGCCCCAAGGGCTGCGGGAAGATGGATCGCGCGAGGATCGGGAGCCACTCGCGCAGCTGCACCAGCGGATCAACACGATGCTGGCGACGGCGCGGCGCAGCGATCACGACGAGGCGGCGGTGCTGCGGCTCGACCCGCTGATGCTGGCCGCCGCCCAGGCCGGCGAGAGCGGGCTGATGGGCAAGCTGCGCCAGGATTTCGGGCCGGAGGCGCATCTCGCCGTCACCAGCGCGGGCCCAGGCGTGTTCGTGATGGCCGCCCGCTCCGGCGCCGAGGACGAGGTGGCCATCGCCCTGCGGCGGCGGCTGGCTTCCCTCGCCCCCGCCCGGCTTTCGGGAAGCCGGCCCGGCATCCTCGCCATGTTCATCGAGGATACCGACCGGCTGGAATGGCGCTCCCTGCGCGAGCAGCTCACCCTGGAGGGCGAGGCGCGGCAGTTCCTCACCGCGCCGGAGGCGCGGCCGGTGATCGCGGTGACCTGCGCCTCCCGCTTCGAGCTGTGCGAGGCGGCGGACGCGGCGCCGGAAGGCGATCTGCGCTTCCGCAATCCCTCCCATCCGGCGGCGAAGCTTCCCGCCCTGGCGCCGGCGGTGCTCTCATCCCTCTAGGCGGCCTGCCAATCCGGCGGCTAAGGATTAGCGCATGAACAACGTCCCGCCGCGCCCGTTGCCGATGCGCCTCCTCGCCTTTCTCTGGGGGCTGATCCGCCTCGCCGTGTTCTTCCTCGGCGTGATCCTGCTGATCGCCGTCATCCTCGGCTATGTCGCCTTCCGCCGCCTGGAATTCGCCCACAGCAAGCCGTTGCCGGCGCGCTTCACCCTGGTGCTGAACCTCACCCGCCAGCCGGCCGACATCCCGCCGCCGGAGCAATGGCTGAAATTCGGCGAGGCGGTGCATCCCACCTTGGCCGAGACCATCATGGCCATCGACCATGCCGCGCATGACCGGCGGGTGCGGGGGATCGACATCCGGCTCGGCGGCGGCTGCTGCAACCTGACCGGCGCGGAGGAGATCCATAACGCCATCGCCCGGTTCCGCGCCGCCACCGGCAGGCCGGTTACGGCGAGGGCGATGTCCTTCGACGGCTCATCCGGCCTCGGCGCCTATGTCATCGCCAGCGCCGCAAGCCGGATCGAGCTTTCGCAGGCGGGAGATTTCGGCGTGACCGGCCTCGCCCTCGCCACCCCTTTCGCCGGCGCGGCGCTGCAGACCATCGGGGTTGATGCTCAGTTCGAGCATATCGGCGCCTACAAGACCTACCCGCAGCTTTTCACCCGCTCCTCGCCCTCCAAGGCGAATGTGAAGATGCTGAACAGCCTGGCGGATTCGCTCTATGCCTCGGCGCTGGCGCCCATCGCGGCGCGGCTGCGCCAGAGCCCGGATCAGGTGAAGGCGCTGCTCGATCAGGCGCCCTTCACCGCCCAGGCCGCCCAGGCGAAGGGGCTGGTGGACGCGGTGCTGCCGCTCACCGCGCGGGTCGATGATTTTCCCGGCCCCCAGGTGCCGCTCGGCCGGTATGCCGCGGATACTGGCGGGCATCCCGCCAAAGCGCCCAAGGTCGCGCTCATCATCGGCCAGGGCGATATCGGCTCGCCCTCGGATGAAGGTTCGGCGAGCGGGATCGAGCCGCGCCGCCTCGCCCGCGAGCTGCGCGCCGCCATCGACGACCGCTCGGTCAAGGCCATCCTGCTGCGGCTGGACACGCCGGGCGGCACCGTCACCGGCTCGGCGATGATCGGGGCGGAGGTGGCCGCCGCGGCCGCCGCGCACAAGCCGCTGATCGTCTCGATGGGCGGGATGGACGCCTCCGGCGGCTACTGGATATCGAGCCACGGCGCGAAGCTGATCGCCGATCCGGCGACGCTCACCGGCTCGATCGGCGTGCTCGGCGGCAAGCTCAGCTTCGATGGGTTGCTGCGGAAGATCGGCATCTCGGTCACCACCATCACCCGCGGCGCCAATGCCGGGCTGGACAGCCCGGTGAAACCCTGGAACCAGGCGCAGCTCGCCAATCTGATGACCATGCTGAACGCCGATTACCAGGACTTCGTGAACTGGGTGGCTTCGGGGCGGCACATGACCCCGGCGCAGGTGAACGCCATCGGCCAGGGCCGGGTGTGGACCGGGGCGCAGGCGAAGCAGAACGGGCTGGTCGATCAGCTCGGCGGCTATCACGCCGCCCTCGACGCCGTGCGGGCGGCGCTGCGCCTGCCGGTCCACGCGCCGCTGGACGTGGTGAACGGCAACGAGAAGCCGACCCTGCACGAGCTGCTGACCACGCTCATGGCCAGGTCGAACCCGCTGGGCATGGCTGCCCTGCCGCCCGGGCTGCGGGATATCATGGCGCTGGCCCGCCCGCACATGCTGGAAATGCCGCCGATTATGATCCATTAGGGATCAGCGACTTCGGAGGACTGACCATGCGCGATTTCCATCTGCCCGGACGCAGCCCGGTTTTCGCCGCCAGGGCGATGGCGGCGACCTCGATGCCGGCGGCGACGCTCGCGGCGCTCGACGCCCTGCGCGCCGGCGGCAACGCCATGGACGCGGCGGTGACCGCCGCCGCCGTGCTGGCGGTGATCGAGCCGCAATCCACCGGCATCGGCGGCGACTGCTTCTGCCTCTATGCGCCCGCGGGAACCGGTGAAGTGATCGCGATGAACGGCTCCGGCCGCGCGCCCGCCGCCGCCACTATCGATTACTTCGAGGGGCACGGCATCACCGCCCTCGAACAGACCTCGCCGCACGGCGTCACCATCCCCGGCGCGGTCGGGGCCTGGGAGGCGCTGCTCGCGGCGCATGGGCGCAAGGGTCTCGCGGAGGCGCTGCGGCCCGCCATCCGCTACGCCGAGGATGGGTTTCCGGTGCATCCGCGCGTCGCCTTCGACTGGCGGATCGTCACCGAAAAGCTGCGCAAGACCGGGGCGGAGGCGCTGCTGCCGAACGGCGCCGCCCCGGCGCCGGGCACCATGTTCCGCCAGCCCCAGCTCGCGGCGACGCTGCGGGCCATCGCCAAGGGTGGCGCGCGCGCCTTCTACGAAGGCGAGATCGCCGCCGCCATGGTCCGCGCCCTGCGCGCCCTCGGCGGGCTGCACACCGAGGCCGATTTTGCCGCCGGGCGCGAGGCGGCGGAATTCGTCACCCCGATCAAGCGGGACTGGCACGGCCACACGGTCTGGGAATGCCCGCCCAACGGCTCCGGCCTGCTCGCGCTGATGCTGCTCGGCATCCTCGAAGGCTTCGGCCCGGCGCCGGACGGGCCGCTCGGCCCGATCCGCATGCACCGGCATATCGAGGCGGCCCGGCTGGTCTATCGCGACCGCGACGCGCTGCTCGCCGACCCGTCCCAGGCGGAAGTACCGGTGGAGCGCCTGCTGAGCGACGACTATCTCGCCAGCCTGCGCGCGCTGATCGACGATGACCGCCGGATGGAGAAGCTGCCCCAGGCCGGGGCCGACCTGCTGCCCGCGCATCGCGACACCGTCTATCTCTGCGTGGTGGACGAGGACGGCAATGCCTGCAGCTTCATCAACTCGACCTATGAGAGCTTCGGCTCCGGCATCCTCGCCGGCGATACCGGCATCGTGCTGCATAATCGCGGCCTCGGCTTTACGGTGAGGCGCGGCCACCCGAACTGCATCGCCCCCAATAAGCGGCCGATGCACACCATCATGCCCGGCATGATGACCCGGAACGGCGAGGCGGTGATGCCCTTCGGCGTCATGGGCGGCCACTATCAGCCCATGGGCCAGAGCTGGCTGCTGACCAACATGTTCGATTACGGGCTCGACGTGCAGGAGGCGCTCGACCTCACCCGCGTCTTTCCCTACGAGGGCAAGGTCGAGATCGAGCGCGGGCTGCCGGAAGCCACGAAAGCCGGGCTCGCCGCGCGGGGCCACAAATTCACCACGACCGAACGCCCCCATGGCGGCGGCCAGGCCATCCTCATCGATCGGCAGCGCGGCATCCTGGCCGGCGGCTCCGACCCCCGCAAGGATGGCTGCGCGCTCGGCTATTGATGGCATCCCGATCCGGATGAAGATCGGGAGGCGCCGCGAGCCCCGTCCGAAGCTCGGCTGAATTCCGCGAAGCGGCGCCTTCATTAAATTTCCGTCGGCATCGAAATGCCGTGGTTGGCCGCACCTTGCCTCGTCCCAATCTCAGGGGTCCTGATCATTCAACCGAACGAGGCAAGCCATGCTTTCGACAATCGACGACGTTTTCCTTCATTTCCTGCGCGACATCTTCTATGCCGAGCGGCAGATCCTGAAGGCCCTGCCCAAGATGGCGAAGGCGGCTTCCAGCCAGGAGCTGAAGAAGGCGCTGACCGAGCATCGCGAGGAGACCGAGGGGCAGGTCGA
>DASTAF010000381.1:0-2580 GCA_035713005.1 Acetobacteraceae bacterium | reverse complement strand
GAACCGGCCAAGGTGGCGGCTTCCCTGCTGCGCGCCGGGCATCCAAAGGGCGCGCGTCATCTGTTTCCGGGCCGGCCCGCACGCTCACCCATGACGAGGCAGGGTTTTGCGCTGATCCTGAAGCGGGTGGCGCTGGCGGCTAAGCTGGATCCGGCGCGGCTTTCGCCGCATGTCCTCCGCCATTCCTTCGCCTCGCACATGCTGGCGCGCGGGGCGGATCTGCGCAGCCTGCAGAAGCTGCTCGGTCATGCGGACATCGCCACCACGCAGATATATACCCATGTGCTGGCGGAGCGACTGCAAAGGCTGGTCGAGGCGCATCATCCGCTGGCAAGGGAATCTGTCTAATCACTTTAGCGTGAAAAATTTTCCGATGATTTTAGAATGCTGCATTGCAGTATGAGTTTTGGCAATTTTATTTCGTGCCTTGCCTTGCCTTCAGGCGCTGGTTGATGATGCCGGATGAAAGTAGGCAGCAAATGAAAAACTCCTCCAGGATGCCGGCGGTTCCTGCCGGCTGACGATTTTCCTCGCAGGCAGAGCATCCCGCGCTAATATCCGAATCAGCAAAAGCGCAGTAAGGAACAGGCGTTTCCGCCGGTCCGGCGGAGGAGTGGCGCATGGCGAAAGCCGAATTTTCGTTGCGGGACAAATATGGCGCTGCATCAGGCCAGGTGATGCTGACCGGGACCCAGGCGCTGATCCGCCTGTTGCTGACCCAGTCCTGGCGGGACCGCGCCGCGGGCCTCAATACCGCCGGCTATCTTTCAGGATATCGCGGCTCCCCCCTCGGCTCGGTCGATCTACAGGCCCAGGCGGCGCATGAGCAACTTGAGGCGGCGAACATCGTGTTCCGCCCCGGCGTAAACGAGGATCTGGCGCTCACTTCCGTTTGGGGCACGCAGATGGTGCCGCTGTTTCCCGGCGCGCGGCACGATGGCGTGTTCGCCATGTGGTATGGCAAGGGGCCAGGCCTGGACCATTCCGGCGACGCGCTGAAGCACGCGAATTATGCCGGCACCACCCAGCGCGGCGGGGTGCTGGTGGTGGCCGGTGACGATCATGCCGCCAAATCCTCCAGTATCGCTCATCAGAGCGAGCCGGCGCTGATCGCGGCCGGCGTGCCCGTGCTGGCGCCGAGTTCCATCGGCGACATGCTGACCCTGGGCCTGTTCGGCTGGGCGGCCTCTCGCCATTGCGGCTTGTATATCGGCTTCAAGACGGTGGAGGAATTGATCGACGCCACCGCCTCGGTTGAAACAAACCCGATGGCGCTCTCGATCGTGATGCCGGAGATCGACCCGGCCCTGGTGGGAATGCGGCTGCACGAGCCGGTGCTGGCGCAGGAGGCGCGGGCCCTGCGCCACCGCTATCCAGCGCTGCGGGAATTCGTGCGGGCGAATCCCATCGACCGGCTGATCGATGCCGCGCCCCGGGCGCGCTTCGGCATCATCACGGCGGGCAAATCATTTCTGGACGTTTCGCAGGCGCTGAGCGATCTCGATCTGGAGGATGTGCGGCTGCTCAAGCTCGGAATGACATGGCCAATCGAGCCGCAATCGATCCGAGATTTCGCCCAGGGGCTCGACGAGATCATGATCGTCGAGGAGAAGCAGCCGGTCATCGAGACGCAGGTGAAGACGATCCTGTATGATGCGGCGCGGCGCCCGCGCATCACCGGCAAGCATGACGAGCAGGGGCGGGTGCTGTTGAAGCCGGAAGCCGATCTCTCCGCCGCCGAGGTGATGCTCGCCATCGGCGAGCGGGCGCGGAGCTTCATGCCCTCCGAGGCGCTGGATGCGAAGCTCGCCAATCTGCGGCGGCTGGACTCCGGCGCGTCCGGGGCGGCCATGCAGCGGACGCCACATTTCTGTTCCGGCTGCCCGCACAATACATCGACCCGTTTGCCCGAGGGAAGCCGGGGGCTTGCCGGCATCGGCTGCCACTACATGGCGATGTGGATGGACCGGCGGACCGATGTGTTCTCCCACATGGGCGGCGAGGGCGCGGCCTGGATCGGCCAGGCTCCCTTCACCAATGAGAACCATGTCTTCGTCAATATCGGGGACGGCACCTATCACCATTCCGGCCTCCTCGCGATCCGCGCGGCGGTGGCCGCCAATGTCAATATCACTTATAAGCTGTTGTTCAACGATGCAGTGGCGATGACGGGAGGACAGCATGTTGACGGGCCGTTATCGGTGCCGCAGATCACCCGTCAGCTCGCCGCCGAAGGGGTCAGGCGGATCGCGGTTGTCACCGACGAACCTGAACAATATCATGATGTTAGTGATCTGGCGCCTAGCGTTGCCGTGCATCACCGACGGGATCTCGATGAGGTCCAGCGCCAGCTGCGCGAGGTTCCCGGCGTCAGCGCGCTGATCTACGACCAGACCTGCGCCACCGAAAAACGGCGCCGCCGCAAGCGCGGCAGGCTGGCCGATCCGGCCAAGCGGGCTTTCATCAACGAGCGCGTCTGCGAAGGCTGCGGCGACTGCTCGAAGGCTTCGAACTGCGTCTCGGTGGTTCCGGTGGAAACCGAATTCGGCCGCAAGCGCGCCATCGACCAGTCTTCCTGCA
>DASTAF010000380.1:0-2964 GCA_035713005.1 Acetobacteraceae bacterium | reverse complement strand
CTGACGGCGCATCCTGTCACGAAGGCTCATGATGCGCCGCCTTATCCAGCTTTCCGCCTGCTCGGCTTTTGCTCTCGCCGCCGCCATGGCCCAGGCCCGCGCCCAGGCCGCGCCCGCCTCGGCGGTGCCGATCCGGACCGTTACCGCCACCTATGTCCCGACCCCGCTGGCCGATACGCCCGCCAGCGTTACCGTCATCACGCGCGCCGAGATCAAGCGGCGCGGCTATGTCACCCTCGCCCAGGCGCTTTCCGCCGTGCCGGGGCTGCAGGTGGTTCCCTCTGGCGGGCCAGGCCAGGCCAGCGTCTTCATCGAGGGCAGCAATTCCGAGGATGTGCTGCTGCTGCTGGACGGGGTGCCGATCAACGACCCTTCGGTGGCCAATGCCTCGTTCAATTTCGGTACGGATGGGCTGGCGGATATCGAGCGCATCGAGGTGGTGCGCGGGCCGATGTCCGGCCTGTACGGATCGGGGGCGATCGGCGGGGTGATCAACCTGATCTCCCGCCGGGGCACGGGCAAACCACGGGTGGAATATGAGCTGGCGGGGGGCTTTCCCGGCCAGGGCAAGGCGAATGCCACCATCTCCGGCCAGAGCGGCAAGTTCGACTATGCGCTCACCGCCTCGACGATCCAGGAGGCCGGGTTCGATGCGCTGGCGCGGCGGCTGACCGTCTATAACGGCGTGCGCGACCCGTTCCGCTACAAGCTCGGCGCGGTCAATCTGGGCTATACCCCGGTGGCGGGAACCCGCATCTCGCTGATCGTCCGCGCCCGCAGCACCGGCTATGGCTATCCCGATCTCGGCTATCCGGCCTTCGATGATCCATACGAGAACGGCTATGACAGCACGGTGTTCACCCGGCTGGGGGTGAGCAGCAGGCTGTTCGGCGGCGCGCTCGACACCTCGCTTTATCTCTCCCACGTGCAGGACGACCGGCGCTACATCACCTTGCTCGATCCGGCCGATCCGAACCTGCTCGCCGAAAATAGCGGCTACCGGGGCGACCGCACCATCCTGCAATGGAACAACGTGCTGCATCTGCCGGATGCCGGCCCGGCACGGCGCAGCGCGCTGGTATTCGGACTGCAGCACGAGCACGACACCGCGAACCAGAACCTGAACGAGAGCTTCGCCGGTTTCCCCTATATCGCCACGGTTGATGCGGCGCAAAACATCATGGCCTTCCATCTCGGCGGGCAGACCACCCTGTTCCGCCGCCTGACCCTTACCGCGGCGGGGCGGGACGACAATGTCAGCGGCTTCGGCCATGCCTTCACCTGGCGCGCCGGTGCCGTCTATGCCCTGCCCGCCATCAACACGCGGCTGAAAGCCTCGTATGGGACCGGCTTCCTTGCCCCTTCGCTCTACGATCTCCATGGCGTCGATACTGCCGGCTATGTCGGCAATCCGGCGCTGAAGCCCGAGCGCAGCAAAGGGTTTCAGATCGGCGCGACGACGGTGCTGCCCGCCTTCGGGCGGCCGGATTTCCTCTCCGTCTCGGCCCATTACTTCCACAACGACATCAGCCAGCTGATCGAATTTGCCGAGATATCGCCCTACTCCTCGACTGAGGAGAACATCGCGGCGGCGCATATCCACGGCGTCGAGAGCGATTTCATCCTCGCCCCGGCGCGCTGGCTCTCCGCCGACATCAACTACACCTACACCATTGCCCGCGACGCGGCGGCCGATTCGCCGCTGCTGCGGCGGCCGGAGAATTCCGGCGCCGCCATCCTGCGGATCACCCCGCTACCCGCGCTGACCATCGAGCCGCAGATTCGCTATATCGGCCGCTTCACCGATTACCTCACCAATGACCAAGGGTATCCGGCGGGGATCGGCTACGCAAAGCCCGGCACCATCGTCGATCTTTCGGTGAACTACCGGATTTCCTCCCGGCTCACCCTGTTCGCCATCGGCCGGAATCTGCTCGAATCGAGCTTCGAGCCGGTGAACGGGCTGCAGATTCCGGGGCAGAATTTCCTGTTCGGGATACGCGGGCAGATCGGGTTGTAAACAGCGCCGCCTCGCCTATACCCGCAGGGGTGACGGAAGACACGAGCAGGATGATCGATCCACGCCGCTTTGCCTTGGGCAGCATCGCCATCAGCGTCATCGCCTTCGGCCTCAAGCTGCTGGCATGGCGGGTGAGCGGATCGGCGGCGCTGTATTCGGATGCGCTGGAGGCGCTGGTGAACATCGCCGCCTCGATCCTGGCCTTCTACGCCCTCTACACGGCGGCGAAGCCGGCGGATCGCGAGCATCCCTACGGCCATGCCAAGGCGGAGCTGCTCAGCGCGGTGGCCGAGGGCGCGCTGATCCTGGTCGCCGCCGTGCTGATCCTGGAGCGGGCGGCCTTTGGCTTCCTGCACCCTGCCCTGCCGCGCGCGCCCTGGACCGGCCTCGCCCTGAATGCCGGCGGCGGGGCGTTCAACGCCGCCTGGGCGCTGGCGCTGCACCGGTTCAGCCAGGGCGGACGCTTCCCTGCCCTGGCGGCGGATGCGGCGCATCTGTTCGCGGATACGCTGACCACAATCGGGATCATCATCGGCCTCACCGCCGCCATCCTGTTGCGCCTGCCGGTGCTGGACCCGCTGATCGCGGTGGCGATCGCCCTGCAGATCGCCTTCATCGGCGGCCGGACCGTGCTGCGCTCGCTCAGCGGCTTGCTGGACGAGGCGCCTCCTCCGGCGATCACCGAGCGGGTGCGCAGCCTGGTTCGCAGCCATGCCACCGGCGCGCTGGAGGCGCATGACCTGCGCATCCGTCAGGCCGGGCGGTCGAGCTTCCTTGAATTCCATCTGGTCGTGCCGGGGGTGATGCCGGTTGCCGAGGCGCATGTCATCTGCGACCGGATCGAGGCGGCGCTGAAGGCGGAGATGCCGGGGGTGATCATCACCATCCATGTCGAGCCGGATGGCAAGGCGAAGCATCACGGCGTGCTGGTACTTTAGGAGAAG
>DASTAF010000379.1:0-9366 GCA_035713005.1 Acetobacteraceae bacterium | reverse complement strand
AGATAGCCGATCGGCTCGTGGGTCAGCCTGCCGCTCCACACGTAGTTCGACCATCCGGCGGTGTAGATCAGCGGCGCCGTCTCCCCCACCGAAATGGCGAGCGCCAGCAGCGCCCCGGTGATCACCCCCGGCAGCCCGGCCATCAGCACGATGCGGAAGGCGACGGTCGGCTCCCGGGCGCCCAGCGCATAGGCGGCCTCGCGCATCGTGTTCGGCACCCGGCGGAGCGAAAGCTCGGTGATCCGGGCGAGATAGGGCACGATCATGATGGCAAGCGTGATCGCCCCGGCCAGCGCGGAGAATTTCCAGCCTAAGCCGATCACCATGGTGATGTAGGAAAAATAGCCGAGCACGATGGAAGGCACGCCGGTCAGCGTGTCGGAGAGGAAGCGGATCACGCTGCCCAGCCGGTTCTGCCCGTATTCCGAGAGATACATCCCGGCGCCGACGCCGATCGGCACCGCCAGCACCAGCGAGCCGAGGGAGAGCACCGCCGTGCCGATGATGGCGTTCAGCAGGCCGCCGGACGTGCCGTTGGTCGTGGTGGTGAACAGCTTGAGCGAGAGGGCGGAAATCCCCTTGACGGTGATGGTGGCGACGATGTCGATCAGCGGCACCGCGACCAGCAGGAAGGCTATCGCGCACAAAGCCCAGCCGGCGGCGCTGACCGCGTGCCGCCGCGCCTCCAGCGCCGAGCGCCGCGGCCTCGCGCCGGCGGCGATGCGGGCCTCAGACGCCGCGGACACGCGCGGCCCCCCTGACGATGATCCGCGCGGAGGCATTCACCAGCAGCGTGATGACGAAGAGCACCAGCGCGATCTCGGCCAGCGATTTCACCGCCATCTCGCTCGGGTCCTGCAGGGCGCTGTCGAGCTGGGAGAGGATGAAGGCCGCCATGGTGGTGATCGGGGTGAAGATCGTGTTCGGCAGGTAGTTCAGCGCTCCGCCCGAAACCATCAGCACCGCCATGGTCTCGCCCAAAGCGCGTCCGAGTGCCAGCACCACGCTGCCGATCAGCGTCAGCCGCACCGTCGGCAGCAGGGTCTTGGTCACCACCTCGAAGCGGGTGGCGCCGAGGGCGACCGCCGATTCCCGCAATTCGGGCGGCACCTGCAGCAGCGCGTCGTAAAGGGTGGTGGCGATGATCGGGGTGATCATCAGCGCCAGCACGATCCCGGCGGCCAGCAGGCCGTAGCCGCTGCCGGAGCTGTTTCCCATGTTGAAGAAGGGGATGAAGCCCAGCACGGCGGTGATCGCGGGGCCGAACACATGGGCGATCAGCGGGATCAGCACGTAGATTCCCCACAGGCCGAACACCACGCTCGGCACCACCGCCACCAGCTCCACCAGCATGGCGAAGCCGGGCCGCACCTGCCTCGGCACCGCCTCAGCGAGGAACACCGCCGTGCCGATGCTCACCGGCAGGGCGAACAGGATGGCCAGGAACGAGGAGAACAAGGTGCCGACGATGAAGGCGAGAATCCCGTAATTCGCCCCGAGCGGCACGTGATAGCCGTTCCGGACCACCGGGTTCATGTAGAGATTGCCGAGATTCCAGCTGATGGTGCCGAGGAACCGCACGCCGTTGAAGCCGATCGCGGTCCAGGAATACCGGGCGAGGAAGGCGACGATCACGATCAGCGCCGCCGGGATCACCAGCGCAATGGCGGTGAGGATCAGTCTGAACAGGCGCCCGCGTTTCATGAGACCCCCTCTAGCCACAAACGCCCCTCCGGCAAAGCCGGAAGGGCGGGCGCAAGCCTCAGTGGATCTTGGCGATCTGCGCCTCGGAGAGCTTCAGCACCGGCTTCGGCAGCGCCTTGAACTCGACCTGGTTCAGATATTGCGCCGCGTTGCCCTTGGTGCTGGCCCAGGTGAGCAGGTCCTTCACCGCGTCGGCGGTCGCCTTGTTCGGCTGATGGTCGTTCACGATCGCATATTCGTAGTTGATGATCGGATAGCTGTTTGGCCCCGGCGCATAGACCAGGCTGATGCGCTCGTCCGGCGGCGTCTTCGACACCAGTTGCGAGGCGGCGGCGCTGATGGTGGAGGCGGAGGGCAGAACGTACTTGCCGTCCTTGTTCCGCAGCATGGCGACGCCCAGCTTCGCCGCCGCCACCTGCTTGTAGAAGGAGACGCCGATATAGGCGATGGAATAGGGATTCTGCTTCAGCGCCTCGACCATGCCGGGATTGCCCTCGGCGCCCAGCCCGCCGGAGGTCGCCGGCCAGGAAACCGTGGTGCCGTAGCCCACCGAATTTTCCCAGGAGGGGGTGGAGAAGCTGAGATACTGGCTGAAGATGAAGGTATCGCCCGAGCCGTCGGTGCGATGGACCGGGATGATCTTGTGGTCCGGCAGCTTCATCCCCGGATTGAGCTTGGCGATCTGCGGATCGTTCCACTTGGTGATCTTGCCGGTATAGATGCCCGCCAGCACCGGGCCGGAAAGCTTCAGGTGCTGGCTGTTCAGCCCCGGCAGGTTGTAGTTGATCGCCTGCGCCGAGATCGCCAGCGGGATGTTCAGCAGGCCCTTGTTCTGCTTGATCTGCGGGTCCGACATATAGGCGTCCGAGGCGCCGATCTGCACCACGCCGGAGATTGCCTGGGCGATGCCGGTGCCCGAGCCCGTGCTCTGGGTGGTGACCCGGATATCGGGATGCGTCTTCTCGAAAACCGGCACCCAGATGTTGAACAGCGGGTAGAGCAGGCTGGAGCCGGTCTCCACCAGCGTCACCTGCTGCGCCGCATGGGCGGCGCCCAGGCCGGCCGCGACAACCGCCGCCGCCATGGCGGGCAGCAGCTTGAACCGGGTCAGCGCGTTGCGCCGCGATTTTGCTTCAGGTCGCACGATATTCTCCGTTGCAATGGTCGGATGCAAGACCGCAATGGTCTTTGATGGCGCTCTAGGCGAAGTGCCCGCGCAAGGCGACATGGTTTTGGTGACAAGTTGATGACAATTCCAGCCCGGCGACGGATCAATTCGCCGGGCCAGGCGGATTTCCAGGCGCCGGCTGCCGCCTTTGCAGCTCCGCCTCCAGCCGGGCGCTCAACAGCTCGAAGGGCGTCTCCAGCCCGCTGAACCGGAGCGAGCGGCGCCTCCGCCCGCCATCCTCCTCTCTCAGATTCAGCATCAGCTCGCTCTTCAGCAGGGTGGCGCGGGTGATCTCGGCCCAGGGATGCAGCTCCGGCGCCGCCCCCTTGCGGCGGAGCAGGGTGATCCCTTCCGGCCCGATCAGGGCGCGGACGCGCACCGCCCGGTCCTCCCGGTAGAGCCGGCGTGATTCGATGGCGCCATAGAGGGCGATCGCCCCCGCGATGGCCGGCAGCACGGCGGCGATGGTGAGGAAGGGGCTGGGCGAGGCATCGCGCACGAAGACGATGGGCGCCGCGATCCCGATGGCGACGATCAGCAGCGCCACGATCAGCGGCGGCTGCGGCTTCGGCGGCCCCGCGCGCAGCGCGACCTCTTGGGGAACATCGCGCAGCGCGACCTCTTGGGGAACACCGCGCGGCGCGGCCTCTTGGGGAACACCGCGCGGCGCGGCCTCGTCCGGGATTTCGGCCATGCCTCATGATAGGGCGGCTCAGGCCAGCGTGTCGATCACCCCGCCATCCACCCGCAGCGCCGCCCCGGTGGTGGCGGAAGCCTGCTCCGAACAGACATAGACCACCATGTTCGCCACCTCCTCCACGCTCGCCGCCCGGCCGATGATCGAGCTGGGCCGGTGCGCCTTGACGAACTCGGCGGCGGCTTCCTCGATGCTCCTGCCGCCCGTCTGCTCGCGCAGCATGTGCGCCACGCCTTCGGAAAGGGTGGGGCCGGGCAGGACGGAATTCACCGTCACCCCCGTCTCGCGCATCCGCTTGGCCAGGCCGCGCGCGATCGCCACCATCGCCGTCTTGGTGAAGCCGTAATGGATCATCTCGACCGGGATGTTGAAGGCCGATTCGGAGGCGATGAACACCACCCGCCCCCAGCCGCGCTCCGCCATGCCGCTGAGATAGGCGCGGGAGAGCCGCACGCCGGACATCACGTTGGTCTCGAAGAACCGGCTCCAGTCGGCGTCGTCGATCTCGAAGAAGTCGCGGGGCTCGAAGATGCCCATGTTGTTGACGAGGATGTCCGGCGCCGGCACCGCCCGCGCCAGCGCCTCGCATCCCTCCGCGGTGGCGAGATCGGCGGCCACGCCGCGCAGCCTCGCCCCCGGCACCGCGCGGGAGATCGCCTCCACCGCCCTGTCCACGCCTTCCTGGCCGCGCCCGTTCACCACCACCCCGGCGCCGGAGGCGGCCAGACCCTGGGCGATGGCGCGGCCGATGCCGATGGTGGAGCCGGTGACGATGGCGGTCTTGCCGGCAAGCTCGATCTTCATGCGGATTCTCCAGGCTGTTTCTTCCGCCCAATCTGTTGCCGGGTGCCGCCGGTTCAATGATCTGTAACGATGTATGTCCGCAAGCCCCGCCGCGATTGCGGCGCCGCCGGCGCTGCGGCTAGTCTCCGCGCCGATGGATGACGCCGAAGCAGCCGCCCCGCCCCGACTCGACCACGCCGCCCTGTTCCAGGGCTTCTTCATCGCCGGCCTGTCCGGCTTCGGCGGCGTCCTGCCCTTCGCCCGGCGCATCATCGTCGAGCGCAGGGCCTGGCTGACCGCCGCCGAATTCGCCGATCTGTTCAGCCTGTGCCAGTTCCTGCCGGGGCCGAACATCGTCAATTTCGCCGGCGCCTTCGGGGCGCGGCACCGGGGGCTGACCGGCGCCGTCGCCGCCATCACCGGGCTGCTGGCCGCGCCGATCTCCATCATCCTGATCGCGGGCACCCTGTACGAGCGCTATGGCGGCCTGCCGGCGGTGCATCGCACCCTTGGCGGGCTGGCGGTCGCCGCTTCCGGTCTCATCCTCGGCACGGCGCTGAAGATCGCCGCGCCCTCGCTCCGCCGGCCGGCGACGCTCGCCATCGTCGTCCTGGCCTTCGTGCTGCTGGCGGTGCTGCATTTCTCCCTGCCCGCCGCCATCGCCATCGCCCTGCCGGTATCGCTGCTGGTGGCGTGGCGCATCGTCCGATGAACGGAGCCTGAGCGTGCTGCTCGTCCTCGTCCTGCTGTTTATCGAGATGTCGCTGCTGGCGATCGGCGGGGTGGCCAGCACGCTGCCCGCCATCGCCCGCGCGGTGGTGCACCAGCATCACTGGCTCACCGCGCCGCAATTCGCCGCCCTGTTCGGGCTGGCCCAGGCGGCGCCGGGGCCGAACATGCTGGTCGTCACCCTGATCGGCCTGCATGTGGCGGGGCTGCCGGGGGCGCTGGCCGCCACCGCCGCGATGGTGATCCCTTCCAGCACGCTGGCGGTGCTGGTTTCGGGCCTGTGGGAGAAGTTCCGCGCCGCGCGCTGGCGGCGGGTGACGCAGGCGGCGATCACCCCGATCACCGGCGGGCTGATCCTGGCGGCGGCGAGCTTCCTCATCCGCGCCGCCGATCATGACTGGCGGGCCCTGCTGATCACGCTGGCCGCCGCCCTGCTCACCCTCCGCACGAAGCTCCACCCGCTGATCCTGCTCGGGGCGGGCGCCCTGCTCGGCCTGCTCGGCCTAATGTAGCAGCGCGTCGTTCAGCAGGATCAGCGCGGTTTCGGCGGCGGCCATGCGGACCGCCCGCCGGTCGCCCTGGAATTGATGCCGCACGGCGATGGTCTCGCCGCCGCGCCTCGCCAGCCCGAACCATACCGTGCCGACCGGCTTCCCGGCGCTGCCGCCGCCCGGCCCGGCGATGCCGGTGACGGCGATGGCGAGATGCGCCTCCGCCCGGATCAGCGCCCCCTCGGCCATGGCCCTGGCCACCGGCTCGCTCACCGCCCCATGGGTTTCGAGCAGGGCCTCCGGCACGCCGAGAAGCTCGGTCTTCGCCGCGTTCGAGTAGGTGACGAAGCCGGAATGGAAGATCGCCGAAACCCCGGCGATCTCGGTGAGCGCGGCGGCGATGAGCCCGCCGGTGCAGCTTTCCGCCGTGGCCATGATGAAGTTGTGCGCGATGGCCGCCGCCACCACGCGCCTCGCCAGATCCGCGATTTTCTCCCCGGCCATGCTTCTCCCCTTGCCCGATTCCCTGGTCACATGTTCCACCCGGGCCAGGCCAGGCGCAATCCCAGGATGATCAGCGCCGCGATCAGCCCGGCCAGCCAGTCATCCCCCATGATGCCCAGCGCGTCCGCCCGCTCGTCGATGAGGCGGATCGGATAGGGCTTGCGGATGTCGAACAGCCGGAACAGCAGGAAGGCCATGGCCAGCCCCTCCCACGAGACCAGCGACAAGGGCAGCATCGCGATCATCTGCCCGGCGATCTCGTCGATCACGACCCAGCCGGGATCGGTGGCTGCGGCCCCGGTGCGGGGAATGGCGATCATCCCGGCGGCGCTGGCGGCGATGACGCCGAGGGCCAGGAAGGCGGTGCCGAGATGCAGCAGCCCGGCTCCAATGGCGAGCCCGAGCAGCGAGCCGAAGGTTCCCGGCGCCAGGGGGATATAGCCGATGCCCAGGCCGGAGGCGATCAGATGCGGCGGCTTCACTGGTTTCACCCGCCCGATTTCAGCCCTTCCGCCTTCAGCCACCGCGCCAGCGGATCGGCGGCGCGGCCGGTCCGCAGCGCCCGGTATATCACCACCCCCTCGGTCACCCGCTGCACGTAGTTCCGGGTTTCGGCGAAGGGAATCTCCTCGATCCAGTCGATGATGCTGACGCCCGGCAGGCGCGGATCGCCATTTTCGGCGATCCAGTTCTCCACGTTGCGCGGCCCGCCATTATAGGCGGCGATGGCGAGCGGCATGCATTCACCGAACCGGTTCATCAGGCTGGCGAAATAGGCGCTGCCCAGTTGCAGGTTGAGGGGAGGGGAGGCGAACTGCACCGTCCTCGGGTTGGCAAGCCCGCTCTTCGCGGCGATTTCCCGCGCCGTGCGCGGCATCAGCTGCATCAGCCCCTGCGCGCCGGAGGGGCTCACGGCGTTCGGGTCGAAGCTGCTCTCCTGGCGGATGATCGAGAGGACGATATCCGGCCCGGCCGCGCTCACCGGCGGGTCGATCGCCAGCGGCCAGCCGAGATTGACCAGCATGGTGCCGTCCGAGCCGGCCAGCCGGGCGATCATCACCGCCGTCGAGGGCAGGCCGATGCCATCGGCGAGCCGGGCGGCCAGCAGCCGGTCGCCCGGATTGGGCAGGATCTCGGCGGCCCGCAGCAGGAAGGCCTTGGCCCGGCGCGGCGCCCCCATCTCGCTCAGCAGGACGGCGGCCTGCGGCAGCTCCCGCTCGGCGAAGTCGATCCCCATGGCCGGGCTGACCGGAGGCGGGGGAAGATCGCGGATGCGCGCGGCGAGCCGGGCGGGCGTGTCGCCGAGCTGGACCGAAGCGAGCTGGCCGTAGAAGGTGTCCGGATAGGCGGCGGCGCGGTTGAGATCGGCCTCGGCCTGCGCGCCGCTCTCGGTCTGCGCCAGCCAGTAATAGGCCCGCGCCCGGGTGATGACGGCGGTGGAAAGATCGGCCAGCCCGGCGAACCAGGGATGGGCGAGGGTGGGATCGTGCAGGAAGCGCAGGGCGATGAAGCCGGCGAGGAAGCTCCGGCTGGCCTTCTGCACCTCCGATTCCGGCATGGCGGCCACCACCAGCGCATAGGCCTGACGCGGATGCTTCTGCTGCAGCAGGATGCGCGCCAGCGCCTCGCGGTGCGGCCAGAACAGGGCGCGGGCGAGGCCTTTCGCCTGGCCCTCGGCCATCGTGCCCAGGCTCTGCCAGAGGGCGTATTTCCCTTCCGGATCGGGCTGGGCGGCGAGTTCCGCGAGGAACAGGAAAGGCGTCGCCTGCGCCCGCGGCGGCAGGGCCGCGAACAGCGCCGGGGCATTGGCCGTCCCCTTCGCAAGCGCCAGCCAGGCCTGCCCGATCGCCTGCCGGTCCGGCGCGAGAAGCGGCAGGGTGGTGGCGGCGGGAGCCGCTTTTCCGGCCAGCGCCAGCCTGCCGAAGCGCCGCCAGTCGGCATCCGGCGTCAGTTGCGGTTGCCAGCGGGCCTGAAAGCCGGCGGCCTCGGATGGATCGTCGAAGCCGGATATCCAGGCGCGGCGGGCGAAATCACCGGCCAGCTTCGGGTTGACCCCGGCAAGGGCCTGCGCGCAGCGCGCATCGGCTGCGGCGGTGACGATGGCGGCCGACCGGCAATCCGCCCGCGCCGCCCCATCGTCGGTCTCCGCCACGATGGCGGCATTGGCGGCACGGATGAGCGCCGGTTGCGCCGGCCAGTCGCGGTTGGCGGCGATGAAGGCGGCGATCTCCCCGGCGCTCGCCGCCCCCGGATCGAGCAGGCGGAAATACCTCACCAGCTTGCCCACCAGCCTGTCCGGCTGCTGCGCCGCGAGGCGGCCGGCGTCGCTCCAGTCGTTGATCCGGACATCGTTCATGATCGTCGCCAGCTCCGGGCTGAAGGGCGGCGGCTGGGCGAAAGCCGGAGCCGCCATGCCGCAGCAGGCGAGCAGGGCCAGGATGAATCGCTTCATGCGGCCTGCCATAGCAGCCTTGCGCCGCGCCGCGTATCCCTTGCAGCCGGACGGCGCGCGGAATAACCTTTCCGGATCACGGAGTTCATCATGTTTCACGGATCACTGGCCGCGCTGATCACGCCGATGCGCGGGGATGGCGCGATCGACGAGGCGGCGCTGCGGAATTTCATCGAATGGCAGATCGCGGAGGGCACGGACGGGCTCGCCCCGGTCGGCACCACCGGCGAATCGCCGACTTTGAACCATGAGGAGCACAAGCTCGTGGTCGAGCTGACGGTGAAGGTGGCGAAGGGGAGGGTGCCGGTCATCGCCGGCGCCGGCTCGAATTCCACCGCCGAGGCGGTGGAGCTGGCGCGCCACGCCGCATCGGTCGGCGCCGATGCCGTTCTGGTGGTCACGCCCTATTACAACAAGCCCACCCAGGAGGGGCTGTTCCTGCATTACAGCGCCATCGCCGACGCGGTGGAGCTGCCCATCATCATCTACAACATCCCCTCCCGCTCGGTGATCGACATGAGCGTGGAGACCATGGCGCGGCTGGCCCGGCACCGGAACATCGCCGGGGTGAAGGACGCCACCGCGAATCTCACCCGGCCGCAGCACACCGCCCAGGCCTGCGGGGCGGAATTCTGCCAGCTTTCGGGAGAAGATCACACGGCGCTGCCCTTCCTGGCGGCGGGCGGCCATGGCTGCATCTCGGTGACGGCCAATATCGCCCCCCGGCTGTGCTCGGACATGCACAAGGCGTGGCGGCGCGGCGATCTGGCGGCGGCCATGGACATCCAGCGCCGCCTGCTGCCCCTGCACGACGCCATGTTCGCCGAGACCAATCCGG
>DASTAF010000378.1:0-5712 GCA_035713005.1 Acetobacteraceae bacterium | reverse complement strand
GTCGATGAAGCGCGGATAGGCCGAGCCGCCGGCGATGATCAGGCGCGGCCTGTGCTCGCGGGCAAGGCGCTCAAGCTCCTCGTAATCGAGCAGCCCATCCTCCCGCCGCACCCCATACTGCACTGGCTTGAACCACTTGCCAGAAAGATTGGGCGCCGCGCCATGGGTCAGATGCCCGCCCGCCGCCAGGCTCATGCCCAGAATGGTGTCCCCGGCATCGAGCAGCGCCAGGAATACCGCCTGATTTGCCTGCGCACCGGAATGGGGCTGCACATTGGCGAAGGCGCAGCCGAAAAGCTGCTTCGCCCGCTCGATGGCCAGCGTCTCCACCACGTCCACCGCCGCGCAGCCGCCGTAATAGCGCCGCCCTGGATAGCCTTCGGCATATTTATTAGTCAGCACCGAGCCTTGCGCCTCAAGCACAGCAGCCGAGACGATGTTCTCCGAAGCGATCAGCTCGATCCCGTCCTGCTCGCGGATCAGCTCGTCACCGATCGCGGCGGCGAGATCGGGATCCGTTTCCGTCAGCCTTGCGCTGAAAAACCGCTCCAGGCTGGCGGGAGATACGATATCGTTCATGATGCAAGCTGGCTCCGTCTGCGAGGCATGAGAGATTTGTCCGCGCCTATATCACGCGCATCTGGCGCCCGCCACCGGATGAGCCTAATCCATGCTCCCGTCATGATCACGCCGAAATTTCCTGCTACCCGCCTGCGCCGCAACCGGCACGATGCCTGGACGAGGCGCCTCGTCTCCGAAGCTGCCCTGACCATCGATGATCTGATCTGGCCCATCTTCGTCCGAGATGGCACGGGCGATCCGGAGCCGGTTCCCTCGATGCCTGGGGTGGTGCGGGTCGGACTCGATAAACTCACCACCCATGCCGAGGCCGCAGTGAAGCTGGGGATTCCGGCCATTGCCCTGTTCCCCGCAACTCCGCCGGAGCTGAAGGATGCCGAGGGGCGCGAGGCGGTGAATCCCGAAAACCTGATCTGCCGAGCCGCCCGCCTGCTCAAGCGGGAATTTCCTGATACCGGGCTGGTGGGCGATGTGGCGCTCGATCCCTATACCGATCACGGGCATGACGGGGTAATCCGCAAGGGATACGTGGCGAATGACGAGAGCGTGGAAATCCTCAAATCCCAGGCGGTGAATCAGGCCCGGGCGGGAATTGACGTCATCGCCCCGTCCGACATGATGGACGGCAGGGTGGGGGCCATCCGAGAAGCGCTCGATGCGGCGGGACTGATTCACACCCGGATCATGAGCTACGCAGCCAAATATGCCTCCGCCTTCTACGGCCCGTTCCGCGACGCCATCGGCTCCGGCGGGCTGCTGAAGGGCGATAAGCGCACCTATCAGATGAACCCCGCCAACAGCGACGAGGCGATGCGCGAGATCGCTATGGATGTGGCCGAAGGCGCGGACATGGTGATGGTAAAGCCCGGCATGCCCTATCTCGACATTGTCCGGCGGGCGCGCGACGAGTTCAACATCCCTATCTTCGCCTATCAGGTTTCCGGCGAATACGCGATGCTGGCTGATGCCATCGAGCGCGGCTGGCTGGACCGCGACCGAGTGATCCTGGAAAGCCTCATCGCCTTCAAGCGCGCGGGCGCCTCCGGCGTGCTAACATATTTCGCGGTGGACGCGGCGCGGCTGCTGAAGGCGGGATAACCTCGCCTAGACTCGCCGGCCCAGCCCCCTGCCAAACAGGGCATGGTATAGGACCAGCACGATGATCGCCCCGATCACCGCCACCAGCACGCCATAAGGATTGAAGGCCATGATGGGCGCGGCGGCAGAGGTACTGAAGATGAAGCCGCCCACTAGTGCGCCGATCACGCCGAGCGAAATATTCAGTATAAGTCCATCACCCCGCTCGCTCACAACCTTACCGGCGATAAAGCCGGCGATGAGGCCAAGCACGATCCATGCGGCAATCGACACGACACATCCCACATGCACACGAAAGCCGCGCAGGTCATCCCCGCGCGGCAACCGGTTTCACTGCGTTTTGATCATCCGGCGCGCCGTGGGCGCGACGCCAAGCCTGCCGGAACTATTTGTCGAGCGCGTCGCGCATCTTGTCCTTGGCACCACCGACGGCGTTCTGGATCTTGCCTTTAGCCTTGTCGGCCTTACCCTCCGCCTGGAGGTTGGCATCTCCAGTGATTTTGCCGGCTGCATCCTTGATGCTGCCCTTGGCCTGTTTCGCGGCGCCTTCGACACGATTGTGATCAACCATGACAATCTCCTGTTCCCTGGCGGAAGCGGCCCGATGCCCCTCCGCATGATTTTCAAATAGAAAGCTTCAAGCCGTTATGCAGATGTGAGTGCGGATAAAATAGCAGTGCAATCGTATCATTGCGGTGGCGCCATGATTACATATCGGCGATAATATCGTTCCCCGTCATGCGGAGGCGGTTCGGCCAAGACGCCGCACCCGTCTGCGTCTACATGCCGATGGCGCGCCGGTACACATCGAGCAGGGTCTCCTGCTCCTCGATCTCCGCCGGCTCCTGCTTGCGCAGCCGGATCAACTGGCGCAGGACCTTCACGTCGAAGCCGGCCGATTTCGCCTCGGCATAGATGTCCTTGATGTCGGAGGCGAGGGCCTTGCGCTCCTCCTCCAGCCGCTCGATCCGCTCGATTATGCTCTTCAGCCGGTCACCGGCAATATTGCCGGTGCTCGTTCCTTCAGCGCCGTCACGTTCCGTGGTGTCGAGAGCCATGCCGTTATCCTGTCGTCCTGTTTTGGCGAAGGCTCGCCGATAATGCCAGGGGACGGCCGGGTCAATGACCTTTATTGCCCGCCTCGAAGGCCTGCTTCTGCGCGGGGCTCGCCTCCTTCTGATATTTCGCCTGCCACTCCTTGTAGGGCATGCCGTAGACGATCTCCCGCGCCTCCGGATCGGTCAGCGTCACGCCCATCTCCGCCGCCGCCTCGCGATACCAGCGGGAGAGGCAGTTCCGGCAGAAGCCGGCCAGGTTCATCATGTCGATATTCTGCACATCGCTGCGCTCGCGCAGATGTTGAACCAGCCGGCGGAAGGCTGCCGCCTCCAGCTCCGTGCGCGTTCCGGCGTCGATCTCATGGCTGCTCATGGCTGAACTCTCCCTTACGTTTACGTCACATGGTCAGGCTGCGCGAGTTTTGCCATACAGCGTCAGCCATCGGCAAATATAGCAGGTAGGAAAGACATGACGTTCAGGCTCAGGCGGCACAGGCGCACCAAAATCGTCGCCACCATTGGTCCGGCCAGTTCCACGCAGGAAATGCTATCCCAGCTTTTCGAGGCCGGCACCGACGTGTTCCGCCTGAATTTCAGCCATGGCGCTCATGAGGATCATGCCGGGCGGATCGAGCTGATCCGGGGGCTGGAGAAGAAGTTCGGCCGCCCTATCGGCATCCTGGCCGATCTGCAGGGACCGAAGCTGCGCGTGGGCCAGTTTCGCGGCGGCCGGGTGCAGCTGCAGACCGGCCAGAGCTTCCAGCTCGACCTCAACCCCGCGCCTGGCGATACCCGCAGGGTCGCCCTTCTGCATCCCGAGATCATCTCGGCGGCCAATATCGGCACCACTCTGCTGCTCGATGACGGCAAGCTGCGGCTGCTCGTTACCCGCAAGCGCGAGGATCATCTGATGACCGAGGTGGTCACCGGCGGGCCGCTTTCCGATCGCAAGGGCGTGAACGTGCCGGACGTTGTGCTGCCCATTCCGGCGTTGACGGAAAAGGACCGCGCCGATCTCGATTTCGCGCTCGACCGGGGGGTGGATTATATTGGCCTCTCTTTCGTGCAGCGCGCCGAGGACGTGGCGGAAGCGAAGGAGATTGTCGCCGGACGTGCCCAGGTGATGATCAAGCTGGAGAAGCCGCAGGCCCTCGACAATCTCGATGAGATCCTCGCCCTGTCGGATTCGGTGATGGTGGCGCGTGGCGATCTTGGCGTGGAATTGCCGCCCGAGGAGGTGCCGATCGCGCAGAAGCGCATCATCCGGGCCGCCCAGCAGCGTGGGCTGCCGGTGGTGGTGGCGACCCAGATGCTGGAGAGCATGATCAACGCCCCCTCCCCCACCCGGGCCGAGGCCTCGGATGTCGCGACCGCCGTTTACGACGGGGCGGATGCGGTGATGCTTTCGGCGGAAAGCGCCGCCGGGCAGTATCCGCGCGAGGCGGTGAACATGATGGACCGGATCGTGGCGCGGGTGGAGCGCGATGCGGACTGGCGGCGCGGCATTGACCAGAAACGGCCGGAGCCGGAGCATTACTCGGCGGATGCCATCGCCCATGCCGCCTGCCAGGTCGCCCGCACCATCAATGCCCGCGCCATCGTCGCCTTCACCACCTCAGGCGCCACCGCCCTGCGGGTCGCCCGGGAAAGGCCGGACTGCCCGGTGCTCGGCCTCACCGTCTCGGAGGATTCGGCGCGGCGGCTGGCCGTGGTCTGGGGTGTCCATGCCGTCGTCACCAGCGAGGTTCACTCCATGACCGAGGCGGTGAACCGTTCGCTGAGGATCGCGCAGTCGGAAGGATTCGCCCAGCGAGGCGATGAAATCATCGTGGTTGCCGGCGTACCTTTCGGCCAGTCGGGCTCGACCAATGCGCTGCGGGTGGCCAAGCTCGCCTGAGTGTGCTGATCTTCGGGTTCCATATCAGAAGGAGGGGCTTCCGATGATCCTGGTCAGTGTCTTCTATCCGTACCAGCAGGGTGCGCGGTTCGACGTCGATTACTATCTCAACAAGCACATGAAGCATGTGCACCAATGCTGGGATGGAATGGGGCTCAAGATGGCGCGGGTGCTGCGCGGCCAGCCCAGCCCGGATGGCAAGCCGCCGGTCTATGAGGTGATGGCGCATCTCGGCTTTGAATCTCTCGATGCTTTCAAGGCCGCGGTGGAGGCCCATGGCGGCGAAATCTTCGGCGATATTCCGAATTTCACCGACATCAAGCCGGAGACACAGATCAGCGAGATTCTCGCCTGAGTTTTGATGCTGGCGGAACGATTGCTTTACTTTCCGGCGTTTCTCCGTCTATTCGGTTGCCGCCGCCAAGGCTGCGGCAACCCCCTTTATCAATAAACTGGAGCCACCCATGCGCCGGATGATCATCAGCCTGCTTGCCGCAACGCTTTATAGCGGCGCCGCGATGGCGAATGCCTGCGTGCCGTCAACGACCCAGCAGGCCTTCGAAGTGGTGGGGCTGAAAAGCACGCTCATGGTCAGCGCCCTGGCCTGCGGCGAACGCGACCAGTACAACCAGTTCATGGACCGGTTCCAACCCCATGTCTTCAGCGAGTTGCAGAGGCTGACCTCCTATTTCAAGGAACTGCACGGGCGCCTCGGCCAGCGGCACGAGGACGACTACATGACTAGCCTCGCCAATGCCCAGTCCTCGGTCGGTATCCATGAGGGCAGCAATTACTGCGCCGCGAGCGAGAGCCTGTTCGGCAAGGTTCTGGCGCTGCAGACCGTCAGCGACCTCGATAATTTCGTCCGCCAGGCGCCGCCGACGCAGCCGATCGTGACGGTCCAGTGCGGCATTGTCCAGAGCGATTCCTTTCGCCGGATGGCGAGACTTGCGCCCAGCCCCTGACGAATCCGCATAAAAAAGCCCCGGCTTTGGGCCGGGGCTTCCTCAGTTCTGGCAGTGTTGACGGCTACTGGAGAATGATCTCGACGCGGCGGTTCTGCGGCTCGCGCACGCCAGG
>DASTAF010000377.1:0-3155 GCA_035713005.1 Acetobacteraceae bacterium | reverse complement strand
GAAAGCACGGTGGCCGAGGAGAAGCGATGCAACATTCATATTGCCGGCAAGACGGAGGCGGAGTTCGTCAGGCTCCGGCAGGGCAAGGACGAACATTCGCCGATGCCCAAGCTGATCCTGCACGCCCTGCAGGTGAACATTCGCGGCGGCCGCCTGCCGGAGCCGGAAGCGAACGGCAAGCGTTATCTGAAGTTTCCGCTCGATGCCTTCCCTAAAGCCGCCTGGCCGGACGATGACGCCTGAGGACATGGCCGAACGAGCCGGAGAGGTCAGCGCCCTGCTCAAGACGCTGGCACATCCGGCCCGGCTGATGATCGTCTGCACCCTGATCGAGGGGGAGCGTTCGGTGGGCGAACTCGAAGAAGCGATCGATGTCCATCAGCCGACGCTCTCGCAGCAGCTCACCGTGCTGCGGGGCGCCGGCATCGTGCGGACGCGGCGGGCATCCAAGCAGATCTTTTACCGGCTGACCGAGGCCAAGGCCGCCAAGCTCATCGACGCGCTGTATGCGATCTATTGCGCCGAGGCCAAAGCGCCCGCCAGGGCCAGGCGCAAGAAAGCCGAGACAGCATCATGATTCCGCGCCGCATGCTGATCGGGGTGATGGGCGGCGGATTGCTGGCGCCGACGATCGGGCGCAGGCTGTTCCATCAGGCAGCGGTGGAAACAGGCGCCGCCCCGGGCGAGGCCGGAGAGATCGCGCGGCACCGGCCCCAGCTTTTCGACGATCCGGCGGACCCGGTGGAGGGCAATCCGCTGGGCCGGGTCGGCATCGTCGAATTCTTCGATCCGCGCTGCCCCTATTGCAAGGCGATGCGCCCGGTGATGCGCCGGCTGACCGGAAGCGACAAAAGCATCCGGCTGATCCAGAAAACCCTCGCCATGCTGGGGCCGGACAGCACCCTGGAAGCAAGGGTGATCATCGCCGCCGGCCTGCAGAACGGGGCGATCCCGATGCGGGCCTGGATCATGGATCAGGGCCCGCCGCCTTCGCTCGATGCGATGCTTGCCGCGGCCCGTGATCGCAATCTTGATGCCGCGAAGCTGAGGAAGGCCATGGAAGGCGAGACGGTCCAGCGTATGTTGGCGGCAAACATGGCGCTGGCGGCAGCTCTGGGCATCGACGGCACGCCCAGCTTCATCATCGGCAACACGCTGGTTCCGGGTGCCGTCAGCCTGGCCACCATGCGCGGGATCATCGCCGCCAACGCCTAATCCAGCAAGGATCAGATCCAGAAAGGATCAGCGATGTCTTCAGGAGAATTCCGGCTCCATTCCTCCCGCCGGGCCGTTTTGCGCGGCATCGGCACGGCCGGGCTGGCGCTGGCCGCGCCCGCCATCATCCGCCCCGCCGAGGCTCAGGAGATGAGCGGCATGGCCGGCATGAAGGGCATGGCAAAACAGCCTCCCGCCGCCAACCGGCCTGGCCTGTTCGAGCGCGCCCTGCCGATTCCGGCGCAGCTTGCGGGCGAGGAACGAGCCGGGGCGCTGCATTACCGGCTGCGCATGGCGCCGGGCCGCACGTCGCTGCTGGCGGACAAGCTCACGCCGACATGGGGCTTCAACGGCGCCTATCTGGGGCCGACGCTCCGCATCCCGCGCGGCAGGTCGGTGAAGATCGACGTAGCCAATGCGCTTAACCAGAGCACCACTACCCA
This sequence comes from Acetobacteraceae bacterium, assembly GCA_035713005.1. GTDB lineage: Bacteria > Pseudomonadota > Alphaproteobacteria > Acetobacterales > Acetobacteraceae > Acidiphilium. Next base: position 1,497 of record DASTAF010000377.1, on the reverse strand, counting down.
CTGGCACGGCGCGCATGTGAACGGCGAGATGGATGGCGGGCCGCACAGCCTGATCGGCGCCGGCGAAACCTTTCACTACGCCTTCAGCCTCGATCAGCCGGCGGCGACGCTCTGGTATCACCCGCATCCGGACACCCGCACCGGCTCCCACGTGTTCGCCGGCCTCGCCGGGCTGGTGTATGTCGATGATCCCGCCAGCGCGCCGCCCGGCCTGCCGAGCACCTATGGCGCCGATGACCTGCCTTTGGTCGTGCAGGACCGCGCCTTCAACCCCGACGGCACGCTGGCCTACATGACCAGCGCGATGGACCGGATGGGCATGAAGGGCGATTATATCCTGGTCAATGGCCGGGAGCAGCCCTTTGCCGAAGTGCCGGCGCAATGGGTGCGCCTGCGGCTGCTCGATGGATCGAACGCCCGGGTCTATTATTTCGGCTTTGCCGATAATCGCGAGTTTCAGGTGATCGCCTCGGATGCCGGGCTGCTGCGCCGCGCGGTGCCGGTGCGGCGGCTGCTGCTCGCCCCCGGCGAGCGGGCGGAGATCATGGTCGATCTGTCGAGGGATCAGGGAAAATCTTTGGTGCTGCGCAGCTATTCCGGGGAGATCGTGCCCTCGCTCAGCAAGACCAGCATGGACAGCGACGCGCTGGATCGCGGCGTGTTCGATATTCTGCAACTGCGCGTGACCAGCCCCTCAGGACACCGGACTGCCCTGCCGCCGCGCCTGGCGGAGATCGAGACCCTGAGAACCGATCTGCCGGCGCGGAACTTCACCCTGCAGACGACGGACAAGATGAACAAGGGGCCGGCGCCCGGCGAGGACGGCAGGCAGCGGCCACACACCGCGCCGGGGCCGGGAGGCATGAGCCTCGGCGTCGGTGGCGAGGACTGGTTCTCGATCAACCATCAGTACATGAACCCCAGGCTGATCAACGCGGCGGTGAAGCTGGGCAGCACCGAGATCTGGCAGTTCGAGAACCGCTCGGAGATGGCGCATCCGATGCATTATCACGGCGTGTCGTTCCAGATCCTCAGCGTGAACGGCAGGCCGCCCGCGCCGGAGATGGCGGGATGGAAGGACACGGTGCTGGTCCGGCACAATGAAACCGTGCGGACCATCGCCCGTTTCACCCGGCCCGCCTCGAAAGCCTATCCGTTCATGCTCCACTGCCACATCCTCGAACACGAGGATAACGGCATGATGAACCAGTTCACCGTCTCATGAGCCGGGCTGCTTGAACTGCTTGCCCATCACCGCGCCCTTCGAGAGCGAGGTCAGATAGGTAATCAGGTCCACCATCTGCGGGCTGTTATAGGCGGGCGGCTTGCCTTGCAGCCCGCCCTGGATGCAGTGGACCAGTTGCTCCTCCAGCGTGATCACCTTGTGCTTCTGGGGGATGAATTTCGGAAACTGCGCCGCCACGCCGATCAGGCTGGGAATATGGGCGCCGTTCGGCATGGTGCCCTCAGTCCTGCCGCCATTGGAATGGCATGAGG
>DASTAF010000376.1:0-2415 GCA_035713005.1 Acetobacteraceae bacterium | reverse complement strand
AACTGGCTGGCGCTCATTCCGGCGGCAGGCTTCGCGCTGCTCTGGATCGTCGCCGACCGGCTCGGGGTGATGGAGGGGCGGCAGCTCATGGCGATGGGCATCGTGGAATCGCTGTTTTTCGGCGTGCTCGGCTGGCCGATCTACCGGGCGATGATCGCTCCCCTGCTGTACCTGTATTTCCTGATCCCGTTCGGCGGCTTCCTGACCCCGGCGCTGCAGAGCTTCACCACGAAATTCACCGCCTTCGGTCTGAACCTGCTCGACATACCCAACCTGGTCACAGGGAACACGATCGAGATCAGCGCCGGCGTTTTCTATATCGCCCAAGCCTGCGCGGGGCTGCGCTTCCTGATCGCGGCCATCGCCTTCAGCGTGCTCTACGCTCTGCTGATCTTCCGCTCTCCCTGGCGGCGGCTCCTGTTCATCGGGTTGAGCCTGTTCGTGCCCGTCATTGCCAATGGTTTCCGCGCCCTCGGCATCGTCTGGCTCGGCCATGCGCTGGGCAGCGCGAAGGCAGCGGCTACCGATCATGTGCTCTATGGCTATATATTCTTCTCCATCGTGCTCGGGTTGCTGATCCTGCTCGGTCTGCCCTTCCGGCAGGATCAGAATCCCCAGACCGCGACGCACCGGGTGGATGCGAGACCGGCCGTTCCGCTATGGGGCCTGTTGCTGCCGATGCTGGCGGTGGTGCTGCTCGGAGCCTCCGGCCCCTTGCTGATCGCCCGGACCAACAGCGCCGCGGCCGCCGAAACCCTTTACCCGCCGCCCGCTCTCGCCGGCTGCACGCTTTCCTCGACCAGAACCCTCGCCTCGGTCCGGAGGCAGGGAGGGATCATGCAGCGCCTGAAATGCGATGGTGGCAGTATCCGGACGGTACTGGTTTTCCTGCCGCCGCAATCCGATCCGGGAACCGTGTTCGATGCGCGGCGCCATCTGAGCGGGCAGGATCTCAACGAGGCCGATGTCAGCAGCCTGCACCTGCCCGGCCCCGGCTTGCGTGACTGGCAGATGGTGGTGGCGGGCAAGCAGCCCCGGATGACGCTGAGCGCCTTGTTCATCGACGGCCATCCCGCCGCGGGCAATCTGATGACTCGTATTCACGAGGCCTGGCACAGCGTCGCCGGAGGCGGCTATGCGCAACTCGCTATCATCGTCTCCGCACGAGGCGGGGGGCAGGAGACCGAACTCCGGCTGGTCCGCTTCATCAGGAAGGAGGAGTTCACCACGCCGGCTCTCGCGCGGCTGACCCGGGGCGTGGTGACGCAGGCGCCGGAGACGGCCTCGAATTCAGCCGGCTAGAAGCTCCACGACGAGAGCCGTCACATTATCGCTGGCGGCGCGCTCCAGCGCGGAAGCGACCAGCCCCTCCGGCAGTGATGCATCCCCGTTCCCCGAAGCGGCAAGCAATTCGGCGATCTCCTTGTCGGGCAAGGCTTTCGACAGCCCATCGCTGCACAGCAGGAACTTATCGCCGGGGCGGATGGCGCCAATAATCTTGTCGAGACGGAGCGGCTTCGATCCGGCTCCCACCGCCCGGGTGATGATATTGGATTGCGGATGGCGCTCCGCCTCCTCTTTTGAAATTTCGCCCTCGTCCACCAGGTCCTGTACCAGGGAATGATCCCGGGTAAGCCGCGCCAGCCGGCCTTCGCGCCATAGATAGGCGCGCGAATCACCTGCCCAGAGGCAGGCAAAATGCCTGTTCCGCAGGATCAGCGCCACCACTGTCGAGACGATCATCGTTCCGGCGCCGCGCGAAGCGGCTTCCGCCCGCAGCATCCTGTGGGCATCCTCGACCGCGCGCCGGGTTTCGGCAAGCATCCGGGATGCCGGAAGCCCCGGTGGCAGTTGTCCGAGCCGCGCAACAATGGTGGCCGAGGCGAAATCACCGGCCTGATGGCCGCCCGCGCCATCCGCCACCGCCCAGAGGCCGAGATCGCGCCGGCAGATGAAGCTGTCCTCATTGCGGGAGCGGACCGGCCCGGCATGGGTTTCGCCGCCATCACGCAGGGGCGGGACCATGGCGCGGGAGCGCTTGCCGAAGATCGCGCCCAGCCGAACCGGCCGGATGGCATCCTCCGGTTCCAGAAAAGGGTTTCCGTCCGCCCCGCCCAGCCGGAGCTTCATGCGGCGGGATGGTCCTCGAGCGAATCGCGCGCGGGCGGCAGCATCATGGAGGGATTATGATCCGGCCGCGTCGCCGCCGCAAATCCGGGCAGCTTATCCGGAAGCCATGGTGCCGGCATGCTGCGCCTCGCCGATCCCGCGCATGGCTTCTTCCGGCATGGACTGCCCCTCGATCTCCACCCGCTGCTTCGGCAGGGCGCCGGGATAATTCTCCTGCAGGAAGGCGATCAGCCCTTCGCGCACCAGGCATCGCAGATCCCAGGCCTCGCCGGAGTTGCGCGCCGA
>DASTAF010000375.1:0-2142 GCA_035713005.1 Acetobacteraceae bacterium | reverse complement strand
GCCGCGATCCCGGTCGCCGCCCGCGCCGAAGACGATCACCAGCCGTCCATGCGCATGCGGGCGCAGTGCCGCCAGCAGCCGCTCCAGCGCGTCCGGGGTATGTGCGTAGTCCACATAGGCGGCGGCGCCGTTCGGCAGCACGGCGACCCGTTCGAGCCGCCCGCGCACGGGGCTGAGATACGGCAGATGATCGAGCGCGTCCGCGATGCCGCAGGCACGGGCGAGAGCGGCCGCCAGCAGGGCGTTATCCGCCTGGAACCGCCCAGGCAGGGGAAGATCGATGATGCGCCGCCCGCCGCCCGCCTCGATGGTGAGCTTCTGCCCTTCCGGCAGGGGGCGGGCGCGGAGCAGGCGGATGGCGCTGCCGCCCGGCCCCACGGTGCCGAAGGCCAAGTCCCGCGCCTCCGCAATCCGCCGCAGCGCCGAAAGCGTCTCTCCGTCGAGATCGGCCATGGCGAGGGCGGGAGCGCCGGGCGGCAGCAATTCCGCGAACAGGCGCAGCTTCGCCGCGCGATAGGCGGCCATGTCGCCGTGATAATCGAGATGGTCGCGGGTGAGGTTGGAGAAGGCGGCGCCGGCAAGGGTCAGCCCGTCCAGCCGGTACTGGTCGAGTCCGTGCGACGAGGCTTCGAGCGCCACGTTCTCGACCCCCGCACGCTTCAGGACCGCCATGGTCCGCGCGAGCGCCACCGGATCGGGCGTGGTCAGGCTCGGGCCGCTCTCGAAGCCGGGGGCGATCAGCCCGAGCGTGCCGAGGGAGGCCGCCTTGTGCCCGGCGCGGGTGAGGATCTGCCGCAGGAAATCGACCGTGCTGGTCTTGCCGTTGGTGCCGGTGACGGCGAGAATCCGGCGCGGCTGGCCGCCGGCCAGGATCGCCGCGATCTCGGCCAGGCGCTTGCGCGGCATTGCGTCGGTGATCAGCGGGCGGGGCGGCACGCCGGGGGGCCATGCCGTATCCACCGGGGCGAGCACGGCAGCGGCGCCCCGCGCCACCGCGTCGGCGATGAAGCGGCTGCCATCGGTCCGGGCGCCGGGGATGGCGGCGAAGATCATGCCCGGCGCGACCTCCCGGCTGTCGGCGGTGATGCCGGTGATCTCCCGCTGTGCCATGGCCGACCATGCGGGAGCGGCGGCCTGAGATTGTGCCATGCGCTGCATCAGCTTAGCCCCGCGCACGCCGCGAACCGGATTGCGCGTTCATCGTCTCGTGTCGGATGGGGCGGGGGGCGGGGAAGGGCGCGGCATGCGCGGCCCTCCTGCTCCGGATCTTCAAGGCGCGATGCTGCGGATCGCGCGCATCGGCGCTGTCCGCCAGCTTCGGCGGCATCATGCCCGCCAGTTCATAGGCAAAGGGGCTGGCGCCAGGCGGGAACGGATGGCCGGGGCCAAGAGCGATCTGCCCCGGCGGGGCGGATGGGTCGAGCGGAATGGAAAGCTGCGCCTGCGCCGCCGCCAGGGCATCGCCGCTCAGCGGCATGATGCCGAGCTTCGGGCCGATCCGCGCGATGATGCGGGCAACCGCCGGCGCCGCCACATAGCCGCCGGTGGTGAAGCCGTGGCAGAACGGCATCATTTTCTTGGTCGCATGCGGATGCAGCACCACCACATAGATGACATAGCGCGGATCGTTCATCGGGAAGGCGGCCATGAACGAGGCGTTGTTCAGATGCTGCATGTAGCGCCCATTGGGGCCGACGACCTGGGCGGTTCCGGTCTTGCCGCCGACCAGATAGCCCGGCACGCGGGCATAGATGCCGGTGCCGTCCGGCGCGGTGACCACGTTGCGCATCATCTTGCGCATCAGCAGCGAGTTTTCCTCGCTCATCACCCGCCGCCCCTGCGGCGGCGCCTCGCCCGGCTGCGCCGCGAGCAGGGTAGGCTTGTAATAGATGCCGCCATTGACGACCGGCACCACCGCCGAGATCAGCTGCAGGGGCGACATGGCGATGCCGTTGCCGAAGCTGACCGTCATGGTGGTGAGCAGCTTCCAGGTGGATTTGGTGTGATAGAGGCTGGGCTGCGCCTCGGGGAGCTGGATGGGGGGCTTCTTGAAGAAGCCGAGATTCCGCAGCCAGTCGCGCTGGATCTTCGGGCCGAGGATGGTCGCGATGCGCGAGGCGCCGATATTGGAGGAGACGGCGA
>DASTAF010000374.1:0-5733 GCA_035713005.1 Acetobacteraceae bacterium | reverse complement strand
TCGGGCTTCTTCGACGCGATCCGCCAGGACCCGGTGCTGTCGCGGGTCAAGCTCATTTCCGAGCCATGGGATCTCGGGCCGGGCGGCTATCAGCTCGGCAACCATCCGCCCGGATTCGCGGAGTGGAACGACAAGTTCCGTGACGGCATCAGGAGCTTCTGGCGCGGCGGCGAGGGCATGCGCCCCGAGCTGGCCCGGCGCCTGATGGGGTCGAGCGAGATATTCGAGCACAACCGCCGCAAGCCCTGGGCCTCGGTGAATTTCGCCGCCTCGCATGACGGCTTCACCCTGAGGGACATCGTCAGCTACACGGAACGCGATAATTTCGCCAATGGCGAGGATAATCAGGATGGTCACGGCGACAATCATTCGGCGAACTGGGGCGCCGAGGGAGAAACCGACGACCAGCGGATCATCGAGCTGCGGCAGCGCGTCGGGCGGGCGCTGATCGCCACCGTGTTCATCTCCCATGGCACGCCGATGCTGCTGGCGGGCGACGAGATGTGGCGCACGCAAAGGGGGAACAACAACGCCTATTGCCAGGATAACGAAATTTCCTGGATCGACTGGAACCCGCTGCTCGGCGGCGAGGATGGTTTCGCGAAATCCCTCCCGCTGTTCGTCGCGCGGCTGATCCGGCTCCGCAAGGAGCATGCGAGCCTTTCGAGCCTTCGCTACCTGCACGGCAACGAGGAAATTCTCCCCGGCATCTATGACGCCGAATGGTTCGACGAGCATGGCCAGATATTGATGCCGGAAGCCTGGGCCGATGCGAAGGCGAAGGTTTTTTCGCTCCGCCGGGCCAGCAGGACCGACGGCCGCACCGACGTGACCTTGACGATTTTTAACGCCTCCGACCGTGACTGCATCTTTGTTCTGCCGGAGCCGGTCACCACTTGGCTGGTAGATCTCGATAGCGCGAGGCCTTCGGTGCAGCGCCATCTTTTGAAGGCGAATACATTGGATGTCCTGGCGCGGTCGCTTGTCCTGCTTTCTGTTCCCCCGGATGGAGTTTCATGATGGCTGCGCCACGCGCCGATGCTGCCGGCGGTTTCGCTTATGAGACGCGCTTCGGCGCCGTCATGCTCGAAGGCGGCGCCACGAAATTCACCTTCTGGGCGCCTGGCTGCGATTCCGTGCGGCTGGAGATCGAGGGAGCCGAGCCTGTTCCCATGCGGCGGGATGAGGCGGGGATATTCACCGCCGAGGCGAAGCTGGGCGCGGGCGCCCGGTATAAATACCGGATCAGCAATGATCTTGCCGTGCCGGACCCGGTTTCCCGGCTGCAGGCGAAGGATGTTCACGATGCGAGCGTCGTCGTCGATCCGCGCGCCTATCATTGGCGCAATGCCTCATGGCGCGGGCGCCCATGGCACGAAGCCGTGGTTCTGGAAGTTCATGCGGGGGCGATGGGTGGCTTTGCCGGCATCATGAAGGAATTGCCGCGGCTCAAGCGCCTCGGCATCACCGCCATCGAACTGATGCCGATCGCCGATTTCCCCGGCCGGCACAACTGGGGTTATGACGGCGCGCTGCCCTATGCGCCGGATGCCGCCTACGGCACGCCCGAACAGCTCAAGCAGCTTATCGATGCCGCCCATGATCTGGAACTGATGGTGTTTCTCGATGTGGTCTATAACCATTTCGGGCCCGACGGGAATTACCTGAGCGCCTATGCTCCCGGTTTCTTCCGCGAGGATGTGCCGACCCCATGGGGCGTGGCGATTGATTTCCGCAAGCCGGAAGTGCGCCGCTTCTTCATCGACAATGCCCTTTACTGGCTGATGGAATACCGGTTCGACGGGCTGCGCTTCGACGCGGTTCACGCGATCGAGGATCCGACTTTCCTGATGGACATGGCGAAGGCCATCCGTGCCGGGGTGGAGCGGGACCGTCACGTTCATCTCGTGCTGGAGAATGACGACAACGCGGCGGCCCTGCTGCGCGCGGGACCGGACCAGGACGGCTATGACGCGCAATGGGCGGATGACACGCATCACTGCTTCCATGTTCTGCTGACGGGCGAACATGAAGGCTATTACGAGGATTATCCGAAGGCGGCGGCGCAGCTCGCGCGCTGCCTCTCCGAAGGGTTCGCCTATCAGGGCGAGCCTTCCCAGCACCGGGACGGGGAACCTCGCGGCGAAAAGAGCGCCCATCTGCCGCCCAGCGATTTCGTCATCTTCCTGCAGAATCACGACCAGATCGGCAACCGCGCCTTCGGTGACCGGCTGAGCACGCTCGCCGATCCGGCGGCGCTCCGGGCCGCGACGCTGGTCCTGCTGCTCAGCCCGCAGATACCGCTGCTGTTCATGGGCCAGGAATGGGGGGAGAAGCGCCCGTTCCTCTATTTTACCGATCATCAGAACCCCGATCTGGCGGAGGCGGTGCGGAAAGGGCGGCGCAAGGAGTTCGAGAAGTTCCCGGCATTCTCCTCCGCCGAGAAGAGGGAGAAGATCCCCGATCCCAACGCCCGGGAGAGTTTCGAGAATTCCGTCCCCCGGCTCGCCGATCCGCCGGACGAGGATCAGTCGGGCTGGCTCTCGCTTCACGAATCCCTGCTGCGCATCCGCCGCGACCGCATCATGAGCGGCATTCCGGGCAGCCGCTCGCTCGGAGCCTCCGCGCTGGGCGATGCGGGCATCATCGCCTCCTGGCGGCTCGGCGATGGCGCCGTGCTGACCATCGCCGCCAATTTCGGCGCCTCGCCCGTCGCCATCCCCGCAGTGGAGGGAGAGATGCTCGCGAGCACGCCGGAAAATCTGCGGCTTTCCGGCTCGCTGCCGCCGCGAAGCGCCGCGGCCTGGCTGAAGGCGCCATGAGCGAGGCGCTTTCGCGTCTCGCGGAAGCTGCCGGCCTCCATGCGGAGTGGCAGGATGTCAGCGGCGGCAACAACCGCGTCGAGCCGGATACGCTGCGCGCCGTGCTGAAGGCGCTGGGCCTGCCGGCGGATGACGAGCGGTCGTGCCGCGAGAGCCAGGCCATGCTGGATGCCGAGGCGGCGGCGCCCAAGCGGCTCACCACCGCCGGAATCGGCGAATCCTTCGAATTCGCCGCCAGGCCCGGACGGTATCGCGTCACGCTGGAAGATGGTTCCACCGCCGAGGGTTTCGCGGAACCTTCCTCGGAAGGCTTCGTCCGCCTCGCGGGCATCGACCGCCCCGGCTATCACCGGCTCGAAATCGGCGATGCCGCCGCGACGGTGGCGGTGGCGCCGGGACGCGCCGTCAAGGTGGAGGATGTGGCCGAGGGCAGGCGCCTCTGGGGCCTCGCCGTGCAGGTCTACGGGCTGCGCCGCGCCGACGATGCGGGAATCGGTGATTTCGCCAGCCTTGCCCGCTTCGCCGAAAGCGCCGCCCGCCATGGGGCGGATGCGGTGGCCGTCAGCCCGGTGCATGCGCTGTTCTCCGCCGACCTCTCCCGCTACGGACCCTATGCGCCATCCAGCCGCATCGCCCTCAACGCCATCTATGCGCCGGTCGATTCATCCCATCCCGCGCCCGGCGAGGCGGATGCGCTGATCGACTGGAAGCCCGCCGGCCATGCCCGGCTTGCCGCCCTGCGCGAGGCCTTCGAGCGGGGCGAGGGCGCCGAAGGCTTCAGGGACTACCGCAGATCGGTCTCCCTCGGCCTGGAGCGCCATGCGATCTTCGAGGTGATTTCCGAACGCCAGGCGCGGCAGGGTGGCTCGCTCGACTGGCGCCAATGGCCCGAGGCGCTGCGCAATCCGCAAAACCCGGCGGTCGCCGAGCTGGCGCGCGCCGAGGCGCGGGAGGTGGATTTCCATCTCTACCTGCAATATCGCGCCGCGCGCGGGCTTGCCGAGGCGCAGCGGGCGGCGCGGGATGCGGGCATGAAGATCGGCCTGATCGCCGATCTGGCGGTGGGCGCCGATTCGGCGGGCAGCGATGCCTGGGGCCGGCCCGACGAGGTGCTGCACGATCTCGCCATCGGCGCGCCGCCGGACCAGTTCAACCGCAGCGGCCAGGATTGGGGAGTGACGGCTTTCTCCCCGCGCGGCCTGCGCAACAGCGGCTATGCCGCCTTCCTCGACATGCTGCGCAGCGCGCTGGGCGTGGCGGGCGGCCTGCGGATCGATCATGCGATGGGGCTGGCCCGGCTATGGGTGGTGCCGCATGGCGGATCGCCGAAGGATGGCGCCTATCTCGGCTTCCCGATGGAGGACATGCTGCGCCTCGTCGCCCTCGAATCGCGCCGGCACAAGGCGATCGTGATCGGCGAGGATCTCGGAACCCTGCCGCACGGCTTCCGCGACCGCCTCGCCGAGCGCGGCATCGACGGCATGAGCGTGCTCTGGTTCGAGCGCGACGGAGACCGCTTCATCCCGCCCTGGCACTGGCGCTTCAACAGCGTGGCCATGACCACGACGCATGATCTGCCCACCGTGGCCGGCTGGTGGCAGGGCAGGGACATCGAGTGGCGGCACCGCCTGGACATCGACGGCGAGGGGGCGGAGAAGCGCGCCTCGGATCGCGCCGCCCTCTGGTCGGTGCTGCGGGAATCCGGAACCGCATCGGGAGACATGCCTGATGCGGGAAACAGCCCGCCGGTGGTGAACGCCGCCGCCGCGCATCTCGGCACCGCCTCCTCGCCGCTCGCCATTCTGCCGGTGGAGGATGCGCTCGCCCTGCCCGAGCAGCCCAACCTCCCCGGCACCACCGACGAGCATCCGAACTGGCGTCGCCGCCTGCCCGGCGAGGCCGCCACCATGCTCGATGAGCCGGAAGTCGCCGCAAGGCTGGCCCGGCTGAACTACAAGCGGAACAATCTATGACCGTCGCCACCACGCCGCGCGCCACCGCGCGCCTGCAGTTCCATCGCGAGTTCACGCTCGACGACGCGGTGAGGATCGTCCCCTACCTCGCGCGGCTGGGCATCAGCCATCTCTACGCATCGCCACTGCTGACGGCGCGGCCGGGCTCGACCCATGGCTACGACATCGTCAACCATAACGAGATCAACCCCGAACTCGGCGGCTCGGCGGCGCTGGACCGGCTGGTGAAGGCCCTGCACGGGCAGGGGATGGGGCTCATCCTCGATATCGTGCCCAACCATATGGGCGTCGGCGGCTCCGATAACGCCTGGTGGATGGACGTGCTGGAATGGGGCCGCGCCAGCCGCTACGCCGATGCCTTCGACATCGACTGGAACCCGCCCGAGCCGGGACTGCACGGCAAGGTGATGGCGCCGTTCCTCGGCTCCTCCTATGGCGAGGCGCTTGCCGGGGGCGAGCTGGAGCTGTGCTGCGACCGCGAGGAGGGACGGTTCTTCGTCGCCTATCACGAGCACCACTTTCCCATCGCTGCGGCGGGCTGCGCCGAAATCCTCAGCGCCCGCCCCGGCATATTCGCCGAGGCCATCGCGCATTTCGCCGGTGCCGCCGATCTTGCCCGCCGGCCCGAGATCGCCCGCCCGCTGGCCGAGACGGCGCGCCGCCGCATCCTGCAGGCATTGGCGAGGCCGGATGGGCCGGCGGCATTGGACGCGGTGCTGAAGCGCTACGACGCGAAGCAGGAGAAGGGACGGCAGCGCCTGCACCAGCTTTTGGAATCGCAGCATTACCGTCTCTCGTGGTGGCGCGCGGCGGCGGACGAGATCAACTGGCGGCGCTTCTTCGACATCAACATGCTGGCCGGGATCAAGGTGGAAGTTCCCTGGGTGTTCGAGGAAAGCCACCGGCTGATCGTGGAGATGTACGCGCGCGGCATGATC
>DASTAF010000373.1:0-2903 GCA_035713005.1 Acetobacteraceae bacterium | reverse complement strand
GGAGCCGGAGATCAGGATCATCGGGAAGCAGTTGGTGGTGGCGTTGGCCAGCGCGGTGAGGCCGTTGAGGAAGCCCGGCGCGGAAACCGTGAGGCAGATGCCCGGCTTCTTGGTCAGGAACCCGGCGATCGCGGCGGCATTGCCGGCGTTCTGCTCGTGGCGAAAGGAGATCACCCGCATTCCGGCGCCCTGGGCGAGGCGGCCGAGATCGGTGACGGGAATGCCGGGCACGCCGTAGATGGTGTTGATCCCATTCAGCCTGAGCGCGTCGATGACGAGGTGAAATCCGTCCGTAAGCTCGGGTTCGGCGTCTGCGCCGGTCGAAGTCGTGTCTAGGTTTTGGACCATCGCGGACATATGCAGCTTCCTCTCTCGGATGATTGATTCCGGCTTGATTTTCTATAACGGCGCTGAAGCCGTCTCGGTGATCAGAACTTTCTGGCGGCTTGGCATACAAAATATTACGTGTCAATAATCCGGGCGTTCATTGCTTGAAAACGGGCCTTGCCGGCAGCGCATCCCTCGCCGTCACTCCGCCGAGAGCAGCTTGCGCAGGAACTGGCGGGTGCGTTCGTTCTCCGGCGTCCGGAACAGGCGCGCCGCCGGCCCCTGCTCGACGATGACGCCATCGGCCATGAACAGCGCGACATCCGCCACGTCGCGGGCGAAGCGCATCTCATGGGTGATGATGATCATCGTCCGCCGTTCGAGGGCGAGGTCGCGGATCGTGCCCAGCACCTCGCCCACCAGCTCCGGGTCGAGCGCCGAGGTCGGCTCGTCGAACAGGATCACGTCCGGCTGCATGGCGAGCGCCCGGGCGATGGCGACGCGCTGCTGCTGGCCGCCGGAAAGCCGCCCCGGATATTCATCGGCCTTCTCCGCCAGCCCGACCTTCGCCAGCAGATCGAGCCCGCGCCTGCGCGCCTCCGCCGGCTTCTCGCGCTTCACGATGATCGGGCCTTCGATCACGTTCTCCAGCGCGGTGCGGTGCGGGAACAGGTTGAAGCCCTGGAACACCATGCTCACCCTGAGCCGCAGGGCGTGAATGGCGGCGCGCTGCTGCCGGGCCGCGCGCGCCGCATCGATGGTGATGCCGCCGATGCGGATGATCCCGGAGGTCGGCTGCTCCAGATAGTTCAGGCAGCGCAGCAGCGTGGTCTTGCCGGAGCCGCTCGGCCCGATGATCGCCACCACCTCGCCGCGCGCGACGTCGAGATCGACCCCCTTCAGCACCATCTGGCCGCCGAAGCTCTTGCCGAGGCCGCGCACCACGATCATCGGCTCGCCGTTCATGGCCCATGCCCCGGCAGCGCCGCCCGCCGCTCCAGCCGCTCCTGCCCGGTGGCGAGCACGGTGGAGATGATCCAGTAGATCGCCGCGGCGGCGATATACATGGTGAAAACCTGGAAGGTGCGGGCGGTGATGAGCTGCGCCTGGCGGAACAGCTCCGGCACCTGGATGGTGGCGGCCAGCGCCGTGTCCTTCACCAGGGCGATGAAGGTGTTGCCGAGCGGCGGCAGCGCCACCCGCGCCGCCTGCGGGATGATCACCCGCCGCATCGCCTGCGCGGGCGTCATGCCGATGGAATAGGCCGCCTCCCACTGGCCGCGCCCGACGGAGCCGATGGCGGCGCGGATGATCTCCGAGGCATAGCCGCCGACATTCAGCGTGAAGCCGATCAGCGCCGAGGGAACCGGGTTGAGCCGCACCCCGTACTGGGCGAGGCCGTAATAGATGATGAAAAGCTGCACCAGCAGCGGGGTGCCGCGGATGAAGGAGACGTAAGTCCGCCCGATCCACCGCAGCGCGCGCGAGGGCGAGAGCCGCATCAGCGCGATCAGGAACGCCAGCACCAGGCCGAAGCCCATGCCGCCGATGCTCAGCTCGACCGTGTAGCCCGCCCCGATCAGCAGGAGCGGGAGAGACTGCCAGACGAGCGCCAGACCCGGCACGCTACCGCGTCACATCGGTGCCGAACCATTTCTCCGAGATCGCCTTCAGCTGGCCATCCGCCTTCATCGCGCGGATCGCGCCATCGATCCTGGCGAGCAGCACCGGGTGCCCCTTGGTCATCGCCACCCCCATCTTCTGGGTGGCGAAGGGCTTGCCCGCGGCGACGAAGGGATAATCCGCGTGCTTGAGCATGTAGCTCAGCATCAGCCGGTCGTTGATCACGGCGTCGATCCGGCCGACCCGGAGGTCCTGCAGCATCGTCGGGTCGTCCTCGTAGGTGACGATGTGCGCTCCCGGCACATGCGTCTTGAGCCATTGTTCGTAATTGGTGCCGAGATTGACGCCGACGCGCTTGCCCTTGAGGTCCTGCGGGCCATTGATGCCTTTCGTGCCCTTGCGGACGATGATCTGCATCCCCGAGACGGTGTAGGGGATCGAGAAGGAATATTTCTTCTCGCGCTCGGGGGTGATCGTCACCTGGTTGATGGCGACATCCAGCCGCCCGGTATCAAGGCTGGCGAGCATGCCGTCCCACTTGGTGGGCACGATATCAGGCTTGACGCCGAGGCGCTTGCACAGGGCCTTGGCGAAATCGACGTCGTAGCCCACCAGCTTGCCGGCCTTGTTCTGGTAGTTGAACGGCGGATAGGTGCCCTCCATGCCGATCCGCAGGCTTCCACGATGGCTGACCTTCGCCCAGAGTCCACCACCTGGCGCGGCATGGGCGCCGCCCGCCGCCATTCCCGCAAGAAGCGCCAGCCCGGCGATGATCCGGCGGCGCCTGATCCGGCCGATCATCCTCGTCTCTCCACCGATGCAATCCATCAACGATACCTCCCCGTTCCGGCCAGGATAGCGGCGGATCGGCGGGCTGAGAAGAAGCCGCGCCGCATCGTCGTCAAGCATCTTGCCCTCGTCATCCCGTGCCTTAGGTAAGAATCCCCCAAACC
>DASTAF010000372.1:0-4993 GCA_035713005.1 Acetobacteraceae bacterium | reverse complement strand
GCTCAAGCGCTTCCGCCGGATCGCCCTGCGCTGTGAGAAGACGCTCCCCGCCTTCATGGGCTTCGTTCATCTCGCCTGCGCCATGATCTGGTTAAAATGAATGCAGACAGCGCCTAGGGGCCGGGGGGAGGTCCGCAGTTTGCCGCTAGAGACCGGGAGTGCCTTCAAGCTCCCCCATTGGCCGCTGGGGGCCGGGCGGGAGCTTGGCGTTGCGCGACACGGGAAATCGGAAGGCTTGATTAACCTCCCGGCAACATCCGGTGGCTACGTTCCGGTCGTGCAACGTTTATGGAACCCCAATGAGACCATTTATCGCAAAGCTCGCCGCTGCTTTCGTTCTGCTCGGCGCGCCCAAGGTGGCCCTAGCGCAGTGCTGCGGCATGACCGGAAACAGCTACACCAGCCCGCCGTTCTCTGTCGCGCCGCCGTCAATGCCCTTCGGAGTGCCGCCAAGCCTCATGGCCCCAAGTCCCTACTATCAGCCGCCGGCTGTCGCAGTGTCGCCGCAAGGCGTCCCTATGGGCGTGGAGGTGCAGAGCGGGAACATGGGGGTCGTGGTGTCGCCTTACGGGCAGGTCATCGGCATTGTACCGGGGCAGTAGGTGCCGCAGGAGAGTCCTGACGTTGATTGCCACCCTCGCAAGCGCCAGATGGAGGCCGAAAGAAGCGCTCAGACTTGGCCTATTCTTTTGTGCAATAGCCACATGGACGAGCGCGGCGCACTCTCAGCCGTCCGGTTCGTTTGCCGTACATGGAGTGGGTCAGTCATCTTGCGCGCGTATGGGAAGTGAGTATGCCAAAAGCCCGGACCTCATAGCCGTCATCTAC
Organism: Acetobacteraceae bacterium; assembly: GCA_035713005.1. Lineage (GTDB taxonomy): Bacteria > Pseudomonadota > Alphaproteobacteria > Acetobacterales > Acetobacteraceae > Acidiphilium. The sequence continues at coordinate 4,165 of DASTAF010000372.1, read as the reverse complement.
ACATCGTGGATGGAGGGCTACACAAGTGGATTGAACGCGCTGTTCATAGCGGACGGAAAATCAAGTTTTTCGAACGCGGATCACGAAGGCCAGTGGGATTATGTTCGCGGATGGTGCAGCAACCATCCTTTAAGTCCTTTCGTGCAGGCGGTCATACATTTGGTAGCAATACGCAAGCAAATGGAGGCAATTTGCCGCCGGTACCATGAGCGGTGGTGTACGCCTGAGGTTGCCGACGGCACGTGCTTCGGACAAACAAGGGGCTTCCATAGTGTCCGCTAAGGTGATACAGGAAGCGGTACGGTGAAGCCGATAATCCTTTGAATTAGCTTAGATATACTTCTTGATCTTGCCATCCAGGTCCCCCAGCCAGATATCTTTCCCGGTCAGGCTTGCTTGAGCGCCTTTGCCGCCGCCATCACCTCGGCGGCGTGGTTGGGGACTTTCACCTGCCGCCAGATTCTCGCGATGCGGCCATCGGCGCCGATCAGGAAGGTGCTGCGGTCGATCCCCATATACTTCCGCCCGTACATGGATTTCTGCACCCAGGCGCCGTAATCCTCGGTGACATGGCCGCCCTGGTCGGAGGCGAGCGGAAACTTCAGCTCGTAACGAGCGGCGAATTTTTCGATTGCCGGCATTCCGTCCTTGGAGACGCCGATCACCTCGATGCCGGCCTGGCCGAGCTGCGGCAGGGCCTCCTGGAAATCGCAGGCCTCTCTCGTGCAGCCGGAAGTGTTGGCCTTCGGGTAAAAATACAGCACGAAGGGTCTGCCCTTCAGCGCCGTCAGCGAAACATGCCGCCCGCCGGATGCGGGCATCTCGAATGCCGGTGCCGGATCGCCTTCGTTCAAACCCTCGCTCATGGTTCCACTCCCTGTTGCGGATCGCCGATATGGCGGATGAAGCTGGCATGCACCAGGGCGGCGGCATTCTCCAGCGCCGCCTGCATGGAATCGAAGCTTCCCACCCCGATCCCGGCAAGAAGCGGCGCCAGCGCGTGATCCGGAGTTTCAGCCGAGGGCGAGGCGATTCCAGTAATGCGCATCAGACCCTGCAGGGTGCGGAACAGGAAATCGGCATGGATCAGCCGCTCCGCCTCATCCGCCCCGATCAGCCCGGCTTCCGCGAAGCGGGAGAGCGCGTCCCGGCTGGCGCGGGCGAAAAGAGGCGGCCGCGCCGGACCATGGATCAGCTGCATGGCCTCGGTGATGAAGGCGAGTTCGATCATGCCGCCGGAGCGGTGCTTGAGGTCGAATTCGCCGCGCGGCGGCGCATCCCGCAGCAGGCGCGCGCGCATCGAGCGTGCATCCTCGCGAATCCCCGCCGGCTCCACCTCCCGCACCAGGGCGCCGCGGATCGCAGCCTCCAGCACGGCACGGAAGCCGCGGCTCGCCGCCATCACCCGCGCCCGGGTCAGCGCCATGCGCTCCCAGGTCCAGGCGGATTCGGCATGATAGCGGCGGAAGGCGCCCAGCGAGACGGCCACCGGCCCTTTATTGCCGGAGGGGCGCAGGCGCATGTCCACCTCGTAGATCGGCCCCTCGGCGCCCGACATGGTGAGGGCCGCCACCAGCGCATGGGCGAGGCGCGAGAAATACTGGCTCGGCGGCAGGCGCGCGCCCGCACCCGCTTCCGGCGGATGGTCATAGACCAGCATCAGATCGAGATCGGAGCCCGCGAGCATCTCTCCTGCCCCGGCGCGTCCCAGCGCCACGATGCCGAAATTCCCGCCGCGCAGCCGGCCATAGCGCGCCTGGTGATCGGCCATGATCCGCGGCAGCAGCGTCGCCAGCGCGGCCTGGGCCAGATCGGCACGCAGCCGCCCGGACTGGTCGGCGTCCAGACGGCCTTCGAGGGTGGCGACCGAGAGGTGGAACTCCTCACGGCGGACGAAGCGGCGCAGCACCGCCACCGCATCCTCGATATGCGTCGCATCCCGCATCAGCCGGCGCAGCGCCGGAGCGGGAGCGGTGAACCGCGCGGTCGGCGCCAGCAGCGCATCGAGCGCCCCGGGATGCTGGGCGAGATGCTCGGCGAGCGGCGGCGCGGCGCCGAGCACCGAGGCCAGCCGGTCCAGCAGCACCGGGTTCCGCTGCAGCAGGGAGAGCAATTGCAGGCCGGCGCGCTGGCGCAAAAGCAGCGTATCGAACCGGCGGAAGGCGAGATCGGGATCGCGCTGGCGGGACAGCGCCGCCATCAGGGGCGGCAGGAATGCGTTCAGCAGGCCGCGCGCCCGCTCCGAGCGCAGGGCGGGCAGCGCGCCGCTCCGCCATTCGCGCAGCCGCTCCGCGATGTGCAGGGCGCCGGCAAAACCCAGCCCGGCGAGATGGGCGGCGAAGGCGGCGGGAGGCGCGCCGGATTCGCCGGGGTCGAGCGGCTCGTCCGCCGCGCCGCTTTCGAAGAACAGCATGAAATGGCCGTGCACCATTTCGAAGACCCGGTGCAGCATGGAAGCGAATTCCGCCGCATCCGGCGCGCCCATGAAGGTGGCGAAGGCAGCCAGTCCTGCCTCTGAATCCGGCAGGCTGTGGGTCTGCCGGTCCGCCACCATCTGCAGCCGGTGCTCGACCTGGCGCAGGCAGCGATAGGCATCCGCAAGCTCCCGCACCGCCGGGGCGGGCAGATGGCCCGCGCGCCCGAGCGCCCGCAGCGCGGCGAGCGTGCCCGGAATCCGCAGGCCCGGCTCGTGCCCGCCCCAGACCAACTCCAGCGTCTGCACGATGAACTCGATTTCGCGGATGCCGCCCCGGCCCAGCTTCACATCCCGCCCCGGCAGGACATCCGGGCGGCTGGTCTGCGCGCGGTCGATCCGGCGCTTCATGTCGTGAATTTCCTCGATGGCGGCGAAATCCAGGTGCCGCCGCCAGATGAAGGGCCGCACCTGCTCCAGGAAGGAGGCACCAAGAGCTAGATCGCCCGCCACCGGCCGGGCCTTGGAGAGGGCCGCGCGCTCCCAGGTGCGGCCCTGGCTTTCATAATAGGTGAGCGCGGCGGCGAGCGAGACGGCGAGCGGCGTGGCCGCCGGATCGGGGCGCAGGCGCAGATCGACCCGGAAGACCATGCCATCCTCCGTGCGTTCCGAAAGCAGCGCCACCAGATCGCGCGCCAGACGCACGAGAACGGCTTGCGCATCGTCCCGATAGACGGGAGATAGACGGTCGAACAGCAGCACGAGATCGATATCGCTTGAATAATTCAGCTCCCTTGCGCCGAGCTTGCCCATGGCGAGCGCCACGAAGCCGCTGCCCCGCTCCGGTTCCGCGGGATCGGGCAGCGTGATGGCGCCGCGCGCGTGCAGATCGCGCAGCAGATGACGCAAAACGAGGTGCAGCGCGGCTTCCGCGAGATCGGAGAGCGCCGCCGTGACGGGTTCGACCCCCCACAGCCCGCCGATATCGGCATAGGCGATGGCCAGGGCGGCGCGGCGCTTCGCGATCCGCAGGGCACGGGCGATGGCAGGGCGCGGGGCAGTGAAGGCGGTGGCCGCCAGGGTGGCGAATATGCCGCCCAGCGCCGGCTCCGCCCCCTCCTTCGCCACGGCCAGCAGGATTCCCGGCTCTCGCAAGGCGAGATCGGCCAGATAGGAGGAATTGCCGCCGAAGGCTTCCAGCGCCGCCCGGCCCGCCGGCGTGCCAACGAATCGCGCCTCCGCCCGGCCCAGCGCCGTGAAGCTCTCGACCAGGCGCGCGGCCGCCTCCGGATCGGCGGGCGGCGGGAAGCAGGGCATGGCGGCCGGATCGTTCATCGTGGGCACAGCATTCGATGATGCGGCGGGCGGGTCAAGCGACGCATCATTTGGTGCGGGTGATCGGCACCGGATGCGTGGTGGCGCTGCTCGGCCTGGGCGCCGTCTCCTGGCGGCTTTCGCGCGGGCCGGTCGATCTGCCTTTCCTGGCCGCGCGGATCGGCGCCGCCGCATCGAGGCTGCAGCCGGGGCTGGAGGTGGTGGTGGGCCATGCCGGTCTGGCCTGGGAGGGATTTCATACTGGCGGCGCGCCCCTGGACCTGCGGCTTTCCGGCATCTCGCTCCGCACGCCGGAGGGGATGGTGGTGGGGACGGTTTCGCATCTGCGGGTGACGCTTTCGCCGCTCCGGCTGCTTCAGGGCAGCATCGCGCCGATCCGGATCCTCGCCCGCCATTCGACGATCGCGATCCGCCCGC
>DASTAF010000371.1:0-3027 GCA_035713005.1 Acetobacteraceae bacterium | reverse complement strand
CATCAGGTCTGGAACAGCTACGACGAAATTCTCGTCGCCTGCCAAAACGCCTGGAACAAGTTCGTGCAAATGCCGGAACAGGTCGCTTCGATCACCCAACGCGACTGGATCAAAGCGGTCACCGGATAGGCAGATTGGTATAACCTCCCACAGATTTATCCACAGCCGCCATGCAATGACTCCTGGTAGGGGAGGCGGGGCGGCGACCTGAGGGGGGAGGCACCGCGCCCTGCCGCCGGTTCGATCCTTCCAAAAATTCACTTCAAATTTCTCACAAAAGCCTCATTTTCGGGTGAACTGAGCAGAGGTGAACGCTGTGGATCAACTCGCAAGGCCCGTCGATCTCGCGCGCTACGGCGCTGTGCGCGGGCATACGGAATACTTGGCATCTTGCCTCAGCCCCGAGGATCAATGCGTTCAGTCGATGCCGGATGCCAGCCCCGCCAAATGGCACCGCGCCCACACGGCATGGTTCTTCGAGCAGTTTCTGCTGGTTCCGCACGCGCCGGGCTACAAGATTTTCGACCCGGATTTCTGCTTCCTGTTCAATTCCTATTACGAGGCTGTGGGCGCCCGGCATCCACGCCCGCAGCGCGGCCTGCTCACCCGCCCCTCGACCGAGGCTGTGGGCGCCTATCGCGCCCATGTTGATGCCGCGATGCACCGGTTCCTGTCGAGCGGTCTGGGCGGCAATCTGGCGGAACTGATCGAACTCGGCCTGCAACACGAACAGCAGCATCAGGAGTTGATGATTACCGACATTCTGCATGCCTTCGCGCAGAACGCCCTGGCGCCGGCGGCGATGCCGTTCTGGCAGGAGCCGACGCCTGAGCCGGGGGAGGCGAATTTCGTGGAATTTCCAGGCGGGCTGGCAAAGATCGGCCATGCCGGCGGTGGCTTCTGCTTCGACAACGAATCCCCCCGTCATGCCGTTCATCTCGAACCCTATCTCCTGGCGGACCGGCTGGTCCGCACCTGGGAATGGCTGGAATTCATGGGGGATGGCGGCTACCGCAACCCGCTGCTCTGGATGGCCGATGGCTGGGCGGTGGCGCAGGCCGAGGCATGGGAGGCGCCGCTCTACTGGCGGTGCATGGATGAAGAGTGGCACCAGTTCGGGCCGGCGGGGCTCGCTCCGCTAGATGTGGAGGCGCCGGTCCGCCATATCAGCTGGTATGAAGCGGATGCCTTCGCCCGCTGGCGTTCCGCAAGGCTGCCGACCGAGGCGGAATGGGAAGCAGCCAACGGCGATCCCCAGTTCCACGAGATGACTGGAACTGTTTGGCAATGGACCTCCAGCGCCTATGGCCCCTATCCGGGCTTCCGCCCCGTTCCGGGCGCGGTGGGAGAATACAATGGCAAGTTCATGATCAACCAGATGGTGCTGCGCGGTGGTTCCGCCGCCACTTCGCCCGGTCATGCCCGCCCCAGCTATCGCAACTTCTTCCACCCCGACAAACGCTGGCAGTTCACCGGCCTTCGCCTGGCGCGGGACTGCTGAATCATGCCGGAGGGAGATTTCAAGCTCGCCCCCGCGCGCACCTCGGTTGTCGATGAGGCGCTTGCCGGACTCACGGCTTCCCGCAAAAGCCTGCCGCCGAAATTCTTCTACGACCGGACGGGCTGTGAGTTATTCGGCGCCATCACCGGGTTGCCGGAATATTATCCCACCCGGACCGAACGCCTGATCCTGGGCGGCTGCATGCCGGAACTCGCGGCGCTGACGCCGCAAGGCGCGGCGCTGGTGGAATATGGCGCCAGCGACGAGGGCAAGGCGGCAATCCTGCTCGACGCGCTGGACCTCGCCGCCTATGTGCCGATCGATATCGCCCATGAGGCGCTGGAAGGGCTCAGGCGGCGGATGCTGCGTTCTCATCCGGGGCTTCCGGTGCATCCGCTGGCGGCGGATTTCACCGATGACTCATGCCCGTTCAGCCTGCCGCGCGCCGTGCGCGGCCTGCCGGTCCTGGGGTTCTTCCCCGGCTCAACCATCGGCAATTTTGATCCGCTGGCGGCGCGGATGCTTCTCGCCTCGATGCGGAAAACCCTGGGGCAGGGGGCGGCGCTGCTCATCGGCGTCGATCTGCGCAAGCCCGAGGAAATCCTCGTTCCTGCCTATGACGATGCGGAGGGCGTGACCGCCGCCTTCAACCTCAACCTGCTGGCGCGGCTGAACCGCGAGGCCGATGCCGATTTCGATCTCGGCGGCTTCGCCCATCGTGCCATCTGGAATGGCAAGGAAAGCCGGATCGAGATGCACCTGGAAAGCCTGGCCGAACAGACCGTGCATGTCGCGGGCGTGCCGGTTTCCTTCCGCCAGGGAGAGACCATCCACACCGAGAACAGCTATAAATACACGCCGCAGAGGTTTGTGTCGCTGGCGGCGGAGGCTGGCTGGCACGGGGCCCGGATGTGGACCGATCCGGACCGGCTGTTCTCGGTGCATCTGCTCCGGTAGCGGAGCCTCAAGCCTCCTTGTGCGGCCTCGGCTGCCGCTCGGCCGCCGGCTTCCGGTTCCGCCCGTCGAGCGAGGCGCGCACCCTGGCGGAGAGTTCCGACTTCCGGTAGGGCTTGCCAATGACATCCATGCCCACGGCGCGTGGCCCGCTGGCGACCAGATCCTCGATATAGCCGGTGGCCAGCAGAACCGGCAGGCCGGGTATCAGTGCCGCGGCCCGTTCCGCCAGCTTCAGCCCGTTGATGCCGCCGGGCATGACGATATCGGTGAAAAGAAGGTCAATAGCAGGCTGCGTGGAATTAAGCCGCGCGATTTCGCTCTCGCGCTCCAGGACCGCCAGCGCCGCCTCGCCATTTTCCGCCTGGATGACGCGGTAGCCAAGGCTTTCAAGCTGCACCACCGCGAGGTCCAGCACGTCCGGGCTGTCATCAACGATCAGGATCGTCTCGCTCCCGCCATGTCCATCGATCACTGGCATGGGCCGCTCCTGCGGCGCCGGAAGCTGGACGCTCTCGGGAAACAGCATCCGGATCGTCGTGCCTTTTCCTGGTTCGCTGTCGATCTCGATC
>DASTAF010000370.1:0-2121 GCA_035713005.1 Acetobacteraceae bacterium | reverse complement strand
GAAGGGCCAGGCAGCACTCGATTCGCTGGTCACCGCCGGGCGCTACAAGAAGGACGTGTACTGATGTTCGACTGCGCCGGAGAAGTCTCCCCCGCCGACGATCTGGCGGCGCGGTTCGGCTACCTCCCCGCCCCCAGGCTGCTGGAGGCGCTGGACGCTGCCTTCCCGCCCGGCCGGCTCGCCCTGGTCTCCTCCTTCGGCACGGAATCGGCGGTGCTGCTGCACATGGTCTCGCGCGTCGATCCCGCCCTGCCGGTGATCTTCCTCGATACCGGCAAGCTCTTCCCCGAAACCCTCGCCTACCGGGACCTGCTGGTGAACCGCCTCGGCCTCGCCGATGTCCGCAGCATCCGCCCCGATGCCGCCCGCCTCGCCGAATACGACCCCGAGGGCACGCTGTTCGGCAGCGATCCCGATCTCTGCTGCGCCATCCGCAAGACCATGCCGCTCGACCAGGCGCTGGAAGGCACCGAGGCCTGGATCACCGGCCGCAAGCGCGCGCAGGGCGGCCTGCGCGGCTCCATCCGCGCCATCGAGACCGGGCCGGACGGACGCATCGTCATCAACCCGCTGCATGACTGGACGCGCGCCGAGATCGATGCCTATTTCGCCGCCCATGCCCTGCCGCGCCACCCGCTGGAGGAACAAGGCTACCCCTCCCTCGGCTGCGCCACCTGCACCTTCCGCGCCAGGGCCGGGGAAGGCTCCCGCGCCGGGCGCTGGGCCGGCACCGGCAAAACCGAATGCGGCATCCACCTGCCGCGCCAACGAGTAACCTGAACTAAAACCAACCAAAGTTCTTTGGTTCTTTCTTTCAAGAAAGAACTGCTTTTTTGAAAAAAAGCAGCAAAAAACTTTTGTTAAATCAAGTGGTATCATCATGAGCGACGAACTGACGAAACTGTCCCGCAACGAGGAGCTAAAGGCCCGCAGCCGCTTCCTGCGCGGCACCCTCTCCGAATCCCTGGACGAGCAGGCCTTCGGCAGCGTCTCCGAGGATGACGGCCAGCTCATCAAGTTCCACGGCATCTACCTGCAGGACGACCGCGATCTCCGCCCGGAGCGCGCCAAGCGCCTGCTCGACCGCGCCTACATGTTCATGGCCCGCCTCCGCGTGCCCGGCGGCGTCCTCTCCGCCCGCCAGTACCTGATGATGGACAAGGTGGCGACCGAGCGCGGCAACGGCACGCTCCGCCTCACCACCCGCCAGACCATCCAGTTCCACGGCATCATCAAGAGCAACCTGCGCGCCGCCCTGCGCGGCATCGATTCCGTCCTGCTCGACACCATCGCCGCCTGCGGCGATGTCAACCGCAACGTCATGGCCGTCGCCAACCCCTTCGCCAGCCGCGCCCATGCCCAGGCGGTGGAGATGGCCCGCGCCCTCAGCGCCCATTTCCGCCCCCGCACCGGCGCCTGGCGCGAGATCTTCATCGGCGACGATCTCGTCCTCGGCGGCGAGCCGAAGGCCGAGGACGAGCCGATCTACGGCAAAACCTACCTGCCGCGGAAGTTCAAGATCACCGTCGCCGTCCCGCCCTCCAACGATGTCGACGTCTTCGCGCATGATCTCTCCTTCATCGCCATCGTCGAGAACGGCGAGATCATCGGCTACACCGTCACCGCCGGCGGCGGCATGGGCGCCACCCATGGCGACCCCACCACCTTCCCCCGCGTCGGCGACGTGATCGGCTATTGCCCGAAGGACCAGACCATCGCGGTGGCCGAGGCCGTGCTCACCACCCAGCGCGATTTCGGCAACCGCGCCGACCGCAAGCGCGCCCGCCTCAAATACACCATCGAGGATCGCGGCCTCCCCTGGTTCATCGCCGAGGTGAACAGCCGTCTCGCCGTGAAGCTCGAACCCGCCCGCCCCTTCCACTTCACCGGCAATTCCGACGCGCTCGGCTGGCACACCAGCGAGGACGGGCTGCACCACCTCACCCTCTTCGTCGAGGATGGGCGGGTGAAGGATGCGGGCGAGGTCCGGCTGAAATCAGCCCTGAAGGCGGTGGCCTCCCTCCCCGGCTTCACCGATACCGGCGCCATGATCATGACCGGCAACCAGAACATCGTCATCGCCCGCGCGACCGACAGCGAACGCGCCGAGATCGGCCGGGT
>DASTAF010000369.1:0-2735 GCA_035713005.1 Acetobacteraceae bacterium | reverse complement strand
TTCGTGCCAGGCCTCCATCAGCTTCAGCACCGCCGCCGCCGTCTCCTCGATCGAGCGGCGCGTCACGTTGATGCTCGGCCAGCCATGGGCGGCGCAGAGCCGCCGCGCCCAGAGCAGCTCCGCCGCCACCGATTCCTCGTCGATATAGGCACCCTGATCCTGCCGGATGCCGCCCGCCTGGGTCGCCGCCCCAATCATGTTCAGCCGGTGGCGCCTGATCTCGATCAGCGCCGCGAGGTCGATGAACAGGCCGATCACCGGGCAGGGCGGCACCTTCAGCACCTCCGGGAAGGGCGCGCCCGGAACCAGCGGGATGTTCGCCGCCTTGATGCCGCGATTGGCGAGATAGAAGGAGGTCGGCGTCTTGGACGAGCGCGAAACCCCCACCAGCACCACATCCGCCTCGGCGATGCCCGGCGTCGCCTGCCCGTCATCATGGGAGAGCACGTAATGCATGGCGTCGATCCGCTTGAAGTAATCGGCGTCCAGCACGTATTGCCGCCCCGGCCGCGCGATCACCGGCGCGCCCAGCTCGTCATGCAGCAGGGAGATCACCGGGTCCAGCACGTGCAGCAGCCGCACCCCCAGCCGCTCGCAGGCCTGCTCCAGCTCGGTGCGCAGCGCCGCGTCCACCAGGCTGGAGAGCACCGGCCCCGGCTCGGCGGCGATGCCCTCCAGCACCCGGTGCATCTGCAGCCGGGAACGGATCAGGCTCCAGCGGTGCAGATGGATGTCCGCCCCCTCGAACTGCGCCGTGGTGGCGCGCGAAATGGCGTTCAGCGTGTCGCCCGTCGCGTCCGAAACCAGGTGGATATTGAGCCGCTTCTCCGTCATGGGCCGCAGAATAGCGTGGATAACTTCCCCCGAATCAAGCGGTTTCGCGTATTGCGGGGATAACCCGCCCGGATGCAGATACGGTGGATGATCAGGAAGCCGCGGCCGCGAAGATGTGGATAAATTATCCCTTTCTCATAGATTCAGCAGACTATCCGTGGATTCTTCCTGTGGATAAATTTGGGGGTGAAATGCGGCGCAGCGGTATTCCCCACAATCCACAGGGTATAATCTCCTTCACTACCCTATCTAAGATTCTCAATTAAGGATTAAGCGGGCTCATGGCGGAAATCGGAGTGCGGCCAAGACTGTTGCGCGTGCTGGATGGCGAGCCGCTCTGGCCGCCGCCGGTCTGGCTGATGCGCCAGGCCGGGCGATACCTGCCGGAATACCGGGAAATCCGCGCCCATGCGGGCAATTTCATCGCCCTCTGCACCACCCCGGCCCTGGCCACCGAGGTCACGCTGCAGCCGGTGCGCCGCTTCGGCCTCGATGCCGCCATCCTGTTCAGCGACATCCTGATCCTGCCCTGGGCCATGGGCCAGGGCCTGCGCTTCGCCGAGGGCGAGGGCCCGCGCCTCGACCGCATCGAGGATCAGGCCGATCTCGACCGGCTGGACGCCGCCGCCCTGCGCCTCGCCACCGAGCCAGTGATGGAAACCGTCACCCGCGTCCGCGCGCAACTGCCGCCCGAGGCGGCGCTGATCGGCTTCGCCGGCAGCCCCTTCACCGTCGCCTGCTACATGATCGACGGGCGCGGGGGAGATTTCGCCCGCACCCGCGCCCTCGCCTATGCCGATCCCGCCCTGCTCGCCGGGGTGATCGAGAAGGTCACCGCCGCCACCATCGACTATCTCTCCTTCCAGGCCGAGGCGGGAGCCGACTGCCTCATGCTGTTCGACAGCTGGTCCGGCCTGCTGCCGCCCGAGCTGTTCCGCGCCCATGTCATCGGCCCGACCGCCCGCATCATCAGCGCCGTCGAGGCGCGCCATCCCGGCATCCGCATCATCGGCTTCCCCCGCCTCTCGGGGCTGATGGCCCCGGAATACGCCGCCTCCACCGGCATCGCCGCCCTCGGCATGGATACCGGCACCGATCCCGCCGCCCTCGCCCGCCTCACCCCGCCCGGCCTCGCCCTGCAGGGCAATCTCGACCCGATGCTGCTGCGCGCGGGCGGCCCCGCCCTCGCCCGCACCGCAACCGCCCTGGCCCAGACCCTCCGCGGCCGGCCCCATATCTTCAACCTCGGCCACGGCATCCTGCCCGATACCCCGCCCGAACACGTCGCCCAGCTCGTCAACGCCCTCCAGATGCTTGCGGAAACCGAACCCGCCGCTATCTCGGTGCCATGATTCCGGATGAGGACCGCGAGGGAGGCAAGAGTCAGGGGGCTTTGCCCCCTGAACCCCCACTAAGGGCATCGCCCTTAGAACCTGTTAGTCTCAGGCATATGAGGCGCGGGGGAGCTTGAATGGTGAACAAGTTGATAAACCCCGCGCCTCATATGCCTGAATTATTGGATTCCAAAGGCTTGCCTTTGGTAGGGTCCAGGGACGAAGTCCTTGGCCTTTTCCTCTCTCCCGGCCCCGATCCCGGATCATGGCCATGAAGACGGCGATCGTGCTGTTCAATCTGGGCGGACCGGACCGGCGAGAGGCCATCAAGCCGTTCCGGATCAATCTGTTTTCCGATCCGGCGATCATCCGGACGCCTTTTTTCATCCGCTTCTGGCTGGCGCGGATGATCGCCGCGAAGGGGCTGGAGAAGGCGGAGCAGGGTTATGCTCATCTTGGGTATAAGTCGCCGCTGCTGGAGCTGACGCGGCAGCAGGCCGGGGCGCTGGAGGCGGCGCTGCCCGATGCGAAGTGCTTCATCGCCATGCGCTGCTGGCATCCTTTCGC
>DASTAF010000368.1:0-9114 GCA_035713005.1 Acetobacteraceae bacterium | reverse complement strand
TGGAGGCAGGCGGCGGCGCAGATGCCGGCCTGGCGCAGGCTGCCGCCGAGCCGCTGCTTCCAGCGCCAGGCGCGGTCGATGATCGCGGAGGAACCCGCCAGCACCGCGCCGAGCGGGGCGCCGAGCCCTTTGGTGAAGTCGATCCATACCGTGTCGAATCCGGCGGCGAATGTTCCGGCGCCGGTGCCCGAGGCCACCACGGCGTTCAGCAGCCGGGCGCCGTCCATATGGGTCGCCATGCCGGCCTCATGGGCGATGGCGGCGATTTCCGTCAGGACATCCAGGGGCCAGATGGCGCCGCCGCCGAGATTGGAGGTCTGCTCCACCGCGAGCAGGGTCTGCGGGGCGCTGTAGCGCGAGGGGGCGCGGAGCGTGGCGCGCAGGGCGTCCGGGCCGAACATGCCGCGCGGGCCCGGCAGGCCATGGACCCGGGCGCCCGCCAGCGCCCAGGGCGCGCCGCCCTCGGCCTCGATGATATGGGCCGATTCATGGGCGATGATGTCGTCGCCGGGGCGGCAATGGGTGAGGATCGCCACCGAGTTGCACATGGCGCCGGAGGGCAGGAAGATCGCCGCCTCCTTGCCCAGCAGGGCGGCGGCGCGGGCGCAGAGCTCGTTGATGGTCGGGTCGAGGCCGAGCTGCTCGTCCCCCACCTCCGCCGCCATCATCGCCTCGCGCATGGCGCGGGTCGGCCTGGTCTGGGTGTCGGAGAACAGATTGATCCGGACCGGCGGCGCCGCCGGGTCCGGCCTGACCGGTGCGTACATCGTCTAGCCTTTCGCGGCGGATGGATCGGGGGTGGCGGCGCCGATCATCGGCGGGCCGTAAAGGTCGCGGGCGCGCTTGTGGAACGCGTTCACCATCCGGCGCACCGCCTCGGTGAAGACGACGCCGATGGTTTTCTGCAGGAGCAGGCTGCGGAATTCGAAATCGACGTAGAAATCGACCATGCAGCCGCGCGGGTCGGGCGTGAAGGTCCATTCATTGCGCAGATATCTGAACGGGCCGTTCTCGTAATGGACGTGGATGCGGTCCGGCCGCTCCAGCGTCACCCGCGAGGTGAAGCTCTCGCGGAACATCTTGAAGCCGATGGTGAGGTCCGCCACCAGATCGGTCTCGGTCCGGGTGCGGATGCGCGCGCCGATGCACCAGGGGAGGAAGGCGGGATATTTGCTGACATCGGCCACCAGATCGAAGAGCTGATCCGGCCGGTAGGGCACCAGCTTGCGGTCGCTGTATTTCGGCATGGTCAGGCGGCGGCCCTGGAGGCGCGGGCCGCGCGCAGCCGGGCGAAATCCGCATCGGCGTGATAGGAGCTGCGGGTGAGGGGGGTGGCCGAAACCATCAGGAAGCCTTTCGCCCGCGCCATGACGGCCAATTCCTCGAACTCCTCCGGCGGCACGAACCGTTCTACCGCAGCATGCTTAACGGAAGGTTGCAGATACTGGCCGATGGTGAGGAAATCGACATCGGCGATGCGCAGATCGTCCATCACCTGGCCGATCTCGGCCCGCGTTTCGCCGAGGCCGACCATCAGGCCGGACTTGGTGAAGATGGCGGGATCGATCCGCTTCACCGAATCGAGCAGGCGCAGGGACTGGTAGTAGCGCGCGCCGGGGCGGATGCCGGGATAGAGCCGGGGCACGGTTTCCAGATTATGGTTGAACACGTCCGGCGCGGCGGCGGCGACGACTTCCACCGCCCCCGGCTTGCGGAGGAAATCCGGCGTCAGGATCTCGACCGTGGCGGAGGGCGCCGCCGTGCGGATGGCGCGGATGACGGCGGCGAAATGCGCCGCCCCGCCATCGGGCAGGTCGTCGCGGTCCACCGAGGTGATCACCACATGGCGCAGCCCGAGCGCCGCCACCGCATCGGCGACGCGCCGCGGCTCGTCGGCGGCGAGCGGGGCGGGCAGGCCGGTGCTGACATTGCAGAAGGCGCAGGCGCGGGTGCAGATTTCGCCCATGATCATCATGGTCGCGTGCCGCTGGGACCAGCATTCGCCGATATTCGGGCAGGCGGCTTCCTCGCAGACGGTGGCGAGCTTCTGGGCCCGCATCAGCGCGCGGGTTTCGTGGTAGACCGGATGGGTCGGCGCCTTCACCCGTATCCAGCCGGGCTTGCGCTGGATCGGGTTGTCGGGGCGATGCTGCTTTTCCGGATGGCGCGGCCTTTCGGCCCCCGCCCGGTGGTCGATTTCCCGGTGATCGATTTCAATGCGCATGACGGGTCAGAAGTGTATCGCCCGGCCGTAGGCGTCAAGCACCGACTCATGCATTGTTTCGCTCACAGTCGGGTGTGGGAAGACGGTCTCCATCAGCTCCGCCTCGGTGGTCTCCAGGGTGCGGGCGATGGTGTAGCCCTGGATCATCTCCGTCACCTCGGCGCCGATCATGTGGGCGCCGAGCAGGGCGCCGGTCTTGGCGTCGAACACGGTTTTGACCATCCCCTCCGGCTCGCCCATGGCGATGGCCTTGCCGTTGCCGATGAAGGGGAAGTGCCCGACCTTCACGCTGTATCCCGCCTCCTTGGCGCGGGCCTCGGTCAGCCCCACCGAGGCGATCTGCGGCCGGCAATAGGTGCAGCCGGGAATGTTGCCGATATCGAGCGGATGCGGATCGAGCCCGGCGATCTTCTCGACGCAGATGATCCCTTCATGGCTGGCCTTGTGGGCGAGCCAGGGGGCGCCGGCGAGATCGCCGATGGCGTAGAGGCCGGGCTCGCCGGTGCGGCCGAAGCCGTCCACCACCACATGGGTGCGCTCGACCTTCACCTTCGTCGTCTCCAGGCCGAGATTTTCCACGTTGCCGACGATGCCGATGGCCGAGATCACCCGGTCCGCGACGATATCCTCGGTCTTGCCGCCGGCCTCCAGGCTCACCGTCACGCTGTCCGGGCCGGGTTTGGCGCCTTTCACGATCGCCCTGGTGATGACGCGCATGCCCTGCTTTTCCAGGCTTTTCTGCAGCATGGCGGAGATTTCGGCGTCCTCGACCGGCACGATGCGCTCCAGCGCCTCGATCAGCGTCACCTTGGCGCCCATGTTGAGGTAGAAGCTGGCGAATTCCACCCCGATGGCGCCGGAGCCGATCACCACCAGGCTTTTGGGCATGACATCCGGCACCATGGCTTCCTTGTAGGTCCAGATCAGCTTGCCGTCCGCCTCCAGCCCCGGCAGTTGCCGCGCCCGCGCGCCGGTGGCGAGGATGATGTGCTTGGCCGTGAGGGTGGCGACGGGCTTGCCGTCCTTGGTCACGTCGAGCCGGCCCGGTCCGGCGAGCTTCGCCGTGCCGTCGAACACCGTGACCTTGTTCTTCCGGAGCAGATGGGCGACGCCGGAGGAAAGCTGCTTGGCCACCGCGCGGGAGCGCTTGACCACCTTGGCGAGATCGAAGCGGGGATTCTCCGCCTGGAAGCCGTATTCATCGAGATGATGCAGCAGATGCGAGATTTCCGAGGTGCGCAGCAGCGCCTTGGTCGGGATGCAGCCCCAGTTGAGGCAGATGCCGCCCAGATGCTCGCGCTCGACCACGGCCACCTTCATCTTGAGCTGGGCGCCGCGGATCGCCGCGACATAGCCGCCGGGGCCGCCGCCGACCACGATCAGATCGAAATTCTGCTCCGCCATTTCTTGTCTCCTTATGCCGCCAGCGCGTCCAGGGCCGCGCCGCTGAGGCGATAGCGTGTCCATTCATCGAGCGGTTCCGCCCCGAGGCCCCGATAGAAATCGATCGCCGGCCGGTTCCAGTCCAGCACCGACCATTCGAGCCGCGCGCAGTCCCGCTCGACCGCGAGTTTCGCCACGTGCCGGAACATGGCGCGCCCGATTCCCTGCCCGCGCGCCCCGGGCATCACGAAGACGTCCTCGACATAGAGGCCGGGCCGGCCGGTCCAGGTGGAAAAGCTGCTGAACCAGATGGCGAAGCCGGCGGGCTGGCCGCCATGCTCGGCGATGACCGCCTCGGCCGCCGGCGGCAACCCGGACAGCGCCTGGCGCAGCGATGATTCCGTCATCATCACCGCGTCCGGCGCCCGTTCGTATTCGGCGAGCGCCCGGACCATGCGCAGGATCGGCCCGGCATCATCCGGCCCCGCCGGGCGCAGCCTGAAGGCCGCGGAACTCACAGCATCAGGCCGAGCGGTTCCTCGACCAGCCCCTTGAAGGCGGAGAGCCATTCCGCGCCCGTCGCCCCATCCACCACCCGGTGGTCGCAGGTGAGGGTGGCGGTCATCATGGTGGCGATGGCGAGCTGGTCGTTCTTCACCACCGCCCGCTTCTCGCCCGCCGCCACCGCGAGGATGGCCGCCTGCGGCGGGTTGATGATGGCGGTGAAATGGCGCAGCCCGTACATGCCGAGATTGGAGATGGAGAAGGTGCCGCCCTGGAATTCCTCGGGCTTCAGCTTTCCCACCTTCGCCCGCGCCGCCAGATCCTTCATCTCGTTGCTGATGGTGGCGAGGCCCTTCTGGTCCGCGTTACGGATGAGCGGGGTGATGAGCCCCTCGGGGATGGCGACCGCGACCGAGATGTCCACTTCCTTGTAGCGGATCATCGCATCCGGGGTGAAGCTGGCGTTCATGGCCGGCACGCGGCGCATGGTGACGGCGGCGGCCTTGATGATCAGGTCGTTGACCGAGAGCCTGAAGGCGCCCGGCCCCTCCTTCGGCGAGCGGGCGTTCAGCTCGGCCCGCAGCTTCAGCAGCGCGTCCAGATCGACGTCAATGGCGACGGTGAATTCCGGAATCGCCTGCTTGGCCGCCGTCATGCGCTGGGCGATGACCTTGCGCATGCTCGTGTGGGGGATCGCCTCGTGCGGCGCGGTGATCGCCGGCTGAGGTGCTGACGGCTGAGGTGCTGACGGCTGGGGCGCGGCGGGTTTTTCGGCCTGCGGGGCGGGTGCCGCCTTCGCCGCCGGCTGCGTTGCAGCCTGAGGCGCGCCAGCCTGGGGCGCGCCAGCCTGGGCCGCCTCGATATCCGCCCTGACGATGCGCCCGTTCGGCCCGCTTCCCGCGATCCGCGACAGGTCGATCCCGGCCTGCCGCGCCATCCGCCGGGCGAGGGGAGAGGCGAAGACCCGCTCGCCGCCGTGGCTCCCGCCATGGCCACCATCATGACCATCGGCGCCGGCGGGCGCTTCCCGCACGGTGGTGGCGCGGACGGGTTCGCCATGCACCGCCTCGTCCTCGCGCTGGCGCTCGGTCTGCGCCGCCTCCAGCGCCGGGGGCGGCGATTTCGCCTCCGCCTGGGCGGGGGCGCCCGGCACCGCCTCGCCCTCCTCGACCAGCACGGCGATCGGCGCGTTCACCGCGACGCCGGAGGTGCCTTCGGGAACCAGAATCTTGCCGAGGATGCCCTCGTCGACGGCCTCGACCTCCATGGTCGCCTTGTCGGTCTCGATCTCGGCCAGCACATCGCCGGAACGGACCGCGTCGCCCTCCTTCTTCACCCAGCGGGCGAGCGTGCCCTCGGTCATGGTCGGCGAAAGCGCCGGCATCAGAATGTTGGTCGCCATGATTCCGCCCCCCTTCAAACCAGTTTCCTGACCGCTTCCACCACCCAGTCGGGCTGCGGCAGCGCCAGCTTCTCCAGATTGGCCGCGTAGGGCATGGGCACATCCAGCCCATGCACCCGCACCGGCGGCGCGTCCAGCCAGTCGAAGCAGTGTTCCGTCACCTGCATGGCGATCTCGGCGCCGATGCCGGCGAAGGGCCAGCCCTCCTCGAGGCTGACGAGGCGGCTGGTCTTTTTGACGCTGGCCACGATGGTCTCGATATCCAGCGGCCTGATCGTGCGCAGGTTGATCACCTCGGCGCTGATGCCCTGCCGTTCGAGCTGCTCGGCGGCGCGGAGGGCGACATCGACCATGATGGAGAAGGCGGTGATGGTGACGTCGCTGCCCTGGCGCTCCACCTTGGCCTGGCCGATCGGCAGGATGAAATCCTCATCGACGGGGCAGGGATGCTTGTGCCCGTAGAGAATCTCGTTCTCCAGGAAGATCACCGGATTGGGGTCGCGGATCGCGGCGCGTAGCAGGCCCTTGGCATCGGCGGCGGACCAGGGGGCGACCACCTTCAGCCCGGGGCAATGGGCGTACCAGGAGGCGTAGCACTGGCTGTGCTGGGCGCCGACGCGGGCGGCGGCGCCGTTCGGGCCGCGGAAGACGATGGGGCAGCCCATCTGGCCGCCCGACATGTAGAGCGTCTTGGCCGCCGAGTTGATGATCTGGTCGATCGCCTGCATGGCGAAGTTGAAGGTCATGAACTCGACGATCGGCTTCAGCCCGGCCATGGCGGCGCCGACCGCCATGCCGGTGAAGCCGTGCTCGGTGATCGGCGTGTCGATCACCCGGCGCTCGCCGAACTCCTCCAGCAGCCCCTGGCTGATCTTGTAGGCGCCCTGATACTGCGCCACCTCCTCGCCCATCAGGAACACGTCGCCGTCGCGGCGCATCTCCAGCGCCATCGCGTCGCGCAGCGCCTCGCGCACGGTGATCTCGCGCGTCTCGCCCCAGTCGCGCCCAGGCGCGCGCTCGGGGCGGGGCGCGGGTTCCGGCTCCGCTCGGGTCTGCAGGATGGATTTGGGCGCCGATTTCGCCTGCTGCTCGGCGGCGGCGCGGGCCTCCGGCTCCGGAGCGGCGATTTTCGCCTCCGCCGGGCGGGTCTGCTCGCCATGCTCGCCCAGCACCGCGATGGGGGTGTTCACGGCGACGCCCTCGCTGCCCTCGTCGATGAGGATCTGCAGCAGCTCGCCCTCATCGACGGCCTCGACCTCCATGGTCGCCTTGTCGGTCTCGATCTCGGCCAGAACGTCGCCGGACTTGACGGGATCGCCCACCTTCTTCAGCCATTTCGCCAGCTTGCCCTCGGTCATGGTGGGAGAGAGGGCGGGCATCAGCACTTCGGTCGCCATGCTTAGCCCTCCACCAGCGCGTCTGTCCACAATTCGCGCTCATCGGGCTCGGGGCTTTTCTGGGCGAAATCCGCCGCCTCCTGAACCTGCCTCTTGATCTCGTCGTCGATCCGCTTGAACTCGTCCTCGGCGATGCCGTGGGCCTCCAGCGCCTTGCGGGCATTGTCCAGGCAGTCGTGCTCGGTGCGCATCTTCTGCACCTCCTCGCGCGTGCGGTATTTGGCCGGGTCCGACATGGAATGGCCGCGATAGCGGTAGGTCTTCATCTCCAGGATGAACGGGCCGTTGCCGGCGCGGCAATGGGCGACGGCCTCGGCCCCGGCCTCCTTCACCGCCGCGACATCCATGCCGTCGACCTGCATGCCGGGTATGTTCCAGGGCGAGCCGTTCCGGCTGAGGTCGCGCGAGGCGGAGGCGCGCTCGACGCTGGTGCCCATGCTGTAGCGGTTGTTCTCGATGATGAAGACGACGGGGAGCTTCATCAGCGCCGCGAGGTTGAAGCTCTCGAAGACCTGGCCCTGATTCGCCGCGCCCTCGCCGAAATAGGTCAGGCTCACCCGGTCGTTGCCGCGATAGCGGTTGGCGAAGGCGAGGCCGGCGCCGAGGCTGACCTGGGCGCCGACGATGCCGTGGCCGCCGTAGAAGCCCTTGGCCTTGCTGAACATGTGCATCGAGCCGCCCTTGCCGTGGGAATAGCCGTCCTTCCGGCCGGTGAGCTCGGCCATGACGCCTTTCGGGTCCATGCCGCAGGCCAGCATGTGGCCATGGTCGCGGTAGGAGGTGATGACCTCGTCGCCCTCGCCGATCGCATGCTGCATGCCGGTGACCACCGCTTCCTGGCCGATATAGAGATGGCAGAATCCGGCGATCAGCCCCATGCCGTAGAGCTGCCCCGCCTTTTCCTCGAACCGCCTGATCAGCAGCATGGTTTCATAGGCCTGCCGCAGTTCGTCCCGGTCCATGGATGGTTTCCGCCCCTTGGGGGCGGGTCTGGCAGCGTCTGATTTCGTCTGGGTTGCGACCATGGTTCCCTCTACACGATGCTTGAAATCATCTAATCGTCATTGGGCGGCAAATAGCAAGGTGCCTGCCCCGGGGCGCGGAGGCGGCATCGCGGGAATCGCGGCGCGGCTAGTCGGCGGCGGCGGAACTCTCCGCGCCGGGGGCCTGGCCCGGCTTGACAGGGACCACGAGATCGGCCGGGTTGGCGAGGTTGAGCACCGCGCGGGCCTGCTGGTTGAGCATGTCCGCCTGGATGGCGTTGCTCTTGAGCGCGGCCACCTTCGCCTCCCAGCGGCCGCGCCGCGCCGTGACGGTTTTGAGATCGGTCCGCGCCTTGGCGATCTCGGCCTGTTCCCGCGCCTGGGCGATGAAGCCGCGCGATCCGTTCACCGCGTTGTAGCCGAAATAGACCGTCAGGCCGAGAAAGATGGCGGGGGCGACGGTGGCGCGGAGGAACCGTTTCATGGCGGGGCACCAATGCTGGAGAACTTGTTCTTGGTCATCTTGCACGCGAGCGGAGGGGAGCCGCAAGCCCTTGAGCCTGCCGGCGCGGGTGAAACATGACCCTGTTTACCCTATATAGATGAATATCCGGTATGCCTTAATTCGCCCGAATTGCCGCCCATCTGGCGCCATGATGCGCGGCGATAAGGGTTGGAGAGTGATGGAGTATCGACAGATGCGCGTGATCGGACTGGCTTTCGCCGCGGCGGCGATCAGCCTCGGCTTACTCGGTGCGGCGGGCACGGCGCAGGCCGACCCGCCCTGGGAGCATCACGACGGGGGGCGCCCCGGCTGGGACCATCGCGGCCATTGGGGCGATCATCGCTGGGATCGTGACGACCGGGGCGGCTGGGGCTGGGGCGGACCGCAGGTCTATGTGCAGGCGCCGCCGCCGCCGCCGGTGTATTACGCGCCGCCTCCGCCTCCGCCGCCGCCGGTATATTACGCGCCGCCGCCGGCCTATTATCCTCCGCCGCCCTATTACGGGCCGCCCAGCCTTTCCTTCGGCATCAACATTCCGGTTCATTAACGGCGGAAGGCGGCGCCGGGGCTTGCCGGCCATGGCGGGGGCGGCTAAAGCCCCGCGCCACGGGATTTAGGCTGATCATTCAGAAAAGGCGCTGCCATGGCAATCGAGCGTACCCTGTCCATCCTCAAGCCGGATGCGACGCGACGCAACCTCACCGGCAAGATCAACG
>DASTAF010000367.1:0-2845 GCA_035713005.1 Acetobacteraceae bacterium | reverse complement strand
TGCCGGTGGAGGTGGAGAAGCCGCCCCCTTCCGCCCTCAGCATCGCCCGCCAGCTCGCCGCCTCGGCGATGGGGCCGCTCGCCACCACCGGCATCGTCATCGTGGTGACCATCTTCATCCTGCTGCAGCAGGAGGATCTGCGGGACCGGCTGATCCGCCTCTTCGGCTCGCAGGACCTGCACGGCACCACCATCGCCATGGACGAGGCGGCGGAGCGGCTGAGCCGCTATTTCGTCGCCAAGCTCGCGATCAATTTCGGCTTCGGCGTGCTGATCGGCATCGGTCTCTATTTCATCGGCGTGCCCAGCCCGGTGCTCTGGGGCGTGCTCGCCATGCTGCTCCGCTTCGTGCCCTATATCGGCCCCTGGGCGGCGGCGGTGCCGCCCATCCTGCTCGCCGCCGCGGTGGCGCCAGGCTGGTCGGTGGCGCTATGGACGGCGGGGCTGTTCCTGGTCACCGAGGGTATCGCCGGGCAGGCCATCGAGCCGCTGATCTACGGCCATCACACGGGGCTCTCGCCGGTGGCGGTGGTGATCGCCGCGATATTCTGGGGCTGGATCTGGGGGCCGATCGGCCTGCTTCTCTCCACGCCGCTGACCCTATGCCTCGTGGTGCTGGGCCGGCACGTCAAGCGGCTGGAATTCCTCGACGTGCTGTTTGGCGATCGTCCGGCCCTGACCCCGGTGCAGACCTTCTATCAGCGCATGCTGGCGGGCGACACGGCGGAGCTGGTGGAGCAGGCCGAGGCGCTGCTCGATGAGGTCTCGCTGAGCGCCTATTACGACAAGGTGGTGCTGGAGGGGCTGCGGCTCGCCGCCGGGGACGTTATGCGCGGCGCCATTCCCATCGAGCGGGCCGGACGGCTGCGCGAGGTGGTGAGCGAGGTGATCGAGGAACTCGACGATCACGACGATGTCGAACCGGCGGTCGTGACGGAGACGGCGGCGGATGAGCCGACCGAGGCCGAGCGCGAGCTCATGGAGGATTCCGCCCCCTCGCCCAGCCTGCCGAAGGCCGCGTGGGGCGCCGGCTTCGAGTCGCCCTATCCGGTCCTCTGCGTCGCCGGTCGGGGACCGTTCGACCTCTCCACCGCCGAGATGTTCGCGCAACTGCTCGGCAAGCACGGGCTGGGGGCGCGGATCGTCACTTCGGAGGCGCTGTCGCGCGCGCGGCTGGGGGCGCTCGATGTCGCGGGGGTGGCGCTGGTCTGCTTCGTCTCGCTCGATCCGGCCGCGGGCTCTTCAGGCATGCGCTATCTGCTGCGGCGGGTGCATCAGCGCCTCGGCCAGGCGCCGGTGCTGGCGGGGCTGGCCTCGGCGGAGGCGATGGCGGACACGGCCCCGCATCACGCGGCCCCCGCCAGCCGCTATGCCGAGACGCTCAGGGGGTTGGTCGAGGCCTGCCTGCAAATGGCGGCCGGGCATCCGGAGGATGCGCCCCCGCCACGCCTGGCCGTCGCCCGGACTCAGTAAGCCGCCGGTTGGGGGTCAGGCGACGATCCGCCCCTCCAGCGGATAGGCCGGATCGTTATAGCCTGGGGTGGAGGGATGGCCGGGCGGCACCAGCCGATTCACCAGCGCCTCGTCCTCGGCGGTGAATTTGTAGGTCAGCGCGCCCTGATAATCCTCCCATTGCGCCTCGGTGCGCGGCCCGGCGATGGGGCTGGTGACGAGCCTGTTGTTGAGCAGCCAGGCAATGGCGAACTGGCCGGGCGTGACACCCCGCGCCTGGGCATGGGCGACGATCTCCTGCGCGATCACCAGGCTTTCCTCCCGCCATTCGGTTTCCATGATCCGCTTGTCGCCCCTTCCCGCGCGGCTTTCCGCTCCGGGCGCGGCGCCGGGCGCGTATTTGCCGGTCAGCACGCCGCGGGCGAGCGGACTGTAGGGGGCGACGCCGAGGCCGAAATAGGCGCAGGCGGGAAGCTGCTCGGTCTCCGGCATGCGGTTGAGCATGTTGTAATAGGGCTGGCTGACCACCGGGCGGTCGATCCCTTCCTCGTCGCACAGGCGGCATATCTCGGCGATCCGCCAGGCGCGGATGTTGGAGACGCCGAAATAGCGGATATGGCCGGCGCGAATCAGGTCGGCCAGCGCGCCCACCGTCTCGGCGAGCGGGGTCGAGTGATCTTCCCGGTGCAGATAGAGGATGTCGATCACCTCCGTGCCCAGCCGCCTCAGGCTCGCCTCGACCGCGCGGAACGCGTGCCGGCGGGACAGGCCGCGGTCGTTCGGCCCCTCTCCGGTCTTGTTGGCGAACTTGGTCGCCAGGATCCAGTGGCCGCGATTGGCGGCGATGGCGCGGCCGACCACCTCCTCCGAGCGGCCCTCGTTATAGACATTGGCGGTGTCGATGAAGTTGACGCCCTGATCCGCCGCGCGGGCGATGATGCGGGCCGAGGTCGGCTCGTCCGTCGCGCCGCCGAACATCATCGTGCCGAGGCAGAGCGGCGAGACCTTCAGTCCGCTGCGCCCGAGATTGCGGTATTCCATGCGTGCTGCTCCCGTTGCGATTCCTGGATACGGCCTCTAGCGCGAAAGCAGGCGGCCCGCATCCCCTCCGGGATGGGCGCCAGACGGTCTGTAAGCCGGGTTCTGTCCCTGCGTCGCCGCATGGGGCGGCCATTCATCTGGGATGCGCCTCTCGGCGCAGCTCATGCGACCAACCCGGGCAACAGGGCGGGAATGCCCTCGCGGCCGTGATTGCTCACGCCGCCGGTTGCCCCTATTCGGTCTTGCTCCCGGTGGGGTTTGCCCTGCCGCCCCCGTTGCCGGGGGCGCGGTGCGCTCTTGCCGCACCGTTTCACCCTTGCCCGCAGGCCTCGCGGCGCGCGGGCGGTTTGCTT
>DASTAF010000366.1:0-3897 GCA_035713005.1 Acetobacteraceae bacterium | reverse complement strand
GCTCGCCGTGTTCTTCGGCGGCATCCGGGGCAATGCCTGGCAGTCGGTGATCAAGGACGTGCTGATGTTCGGGGTGATCGCGACATTGTTCTTCCTGCTCCCCTACCGGTATTTCGGCGGCTTCGGGCCGATGTTCCACCGGATGATCACTGAAATTCCCGGTCGCATCACAATGCCGGGGCCGACGCGCAAGCTCGGCATCCCATGGTTCGTCACCACGGTTCTGCTGACCGGTTTCGGCCAGTGGATGTGGCCGCAATGGTTCAACGTCGCCTTCTCCGCGCGCGGATCGAGAACGCTGAAAATTCAGGCGGTGTTCATGCCCTTCTATCAGCTCGTGAAGGTGGCGGTGATCACCATCGGCTTTGCCGCGATCCTGATTTTCGCCAACCAGAAGGTGGCGGGGAACGAGGTCGTCATGCTGCTGGCGAAACATGTCTTCCCGGCCTGGTTCCTCGCCATCTTCGCCCTGGCCGCGGTGCTTTCGGCCATCGTGCCGGCAGGGCCGATCATCATGATGTCCTGCACCCTGCTGTCGCACAATGTCTATGCGAAGCTCAGGCCGGGCGCTTCGCCGGCCGCGGTGTTCGGCCTCACGCGCGGCCTGGTTTTCGTGGTGACGCTCGCCGCCCTCATCCTGGCGGTGGTGGCGCATTCGCTGATCGTCATCGTCCTGCTCGTGGCCTATGATTTCATCACCCAGCTGCTGCCCTCCGTCGTCATCGGCGGGCTGTTCTGGCGGCGGGCGACGCGCACCGGCACGCTGGCCGGCCTCGCCACCGGCTGGGGCCTGACCCTGATTCTGCTGCTGACCGGGCATGGCCAGCTCTGGGGCATGAATGCGGGCTTCGTCGCGCTGATCGCCAACATGATCATGTTTTTCGCCGTCAGCCTGGTGACGAGGCCGGTGCCGGACGAAGCGCTCGATCCATTCTTCAGCGCGGTCTATGGGCTGGCTTCCGGCAGGCGGACGCCGGTCAGCGTCAGCCGCAGGTAGGGCGGCCGTTGACCGTCTCGGAAAGTCTTATATAAAATAAAAGATAGAGCGGCAGCCAGCCGCCGGTCATGGAAGGAGCCCGTCATCGTGAGCATCCCGCAGCTTCTCGTCCACAGCCCGAAGGATAATGTCGGCGTCGTGGTCGTCGAGGGCCTGAAGAAAGGCACCGAAATGCTCTGCGTCATCACCGAGGATAATTCCTCGTTCCGGCTCCGTGCCGAGGAGGATGTGCCGATCGGCCACAAGATCGCGCTCAAGGATCTCGCGTCCGGCGACACCGCCATCAAGTATGGCGAGGATATCGGCAGGATGGTGGGGCCGGCGAAGAAGGGCCATCACGTGCATACGCATAACCTGAAGACGAAGCGCTGGTAGGCCGGAGGCATCGCATCATGAGCAGCAAGCAGACGAATGGGCGGATGACCGGCTGGAGGCGCGAGAACGGGCGCGTCGGCGTGCGCAACCACGTGGTGATCCTGCCGCTGGATGACCTTTCCAACGCCGCCTGCGAGGCGGTGGCGAACAATGTGAAGGGCACGCTCGCCATTCCGCATGCCTATGGACGGCTGCAGTTCGGCGAGGATCTCGAACTGCATTTCCGCACGCTGATCGGCACCGGATCGAACCCGAACGTGGCGGCGGTGATCGTCATCGGCATCGAGCCGCAATGGACGGGCAGGGTGGTCGATGGCATCCGCAAGACCGGCAAGCCGGTCGAAGGCTTCTGGATCGAGCAGCATGGCGACTTCAACACGATCATGAACGCCTCGCGCAAGGCGAAGGAATACGTCCAGTGGGCGACCGAGCTGCCGCGCGAGCCGATCGAGATCAGCGATCTCTGGATTTCGACCAAATGCGGCGAGAGCGACACCACTACGGGTCTGGCTTCATGCCCGACCGTCGGCAACATGTACGACAAATGGATCCCCAAGGGCATCTACGGCGTGTTCGGCGAGACCTCGGAGATCACCGGCGGCGAGCATATCTGCAAGGCCCGCGCCGCCTCGCCCGAGATCGCCGAGAAATGGTACAGAATGTGGAAGGCCTATCAGGACGAGGTGATCGAGGCGCACAAGACCGACGATCTTTCGGACAGCCAGCCCACCAAGGGCAATATCGAGGGCGGGCTGACCACCATCGAGGAGAAGGCGCTCGGCAATCTCGAGAAGATGGGCCATGACAGCAAGTTCATCGACGCGCTGGAGCCGGCCGAGGCACCCGCGAAAGGCCCTGGTCTCTACTACATGGATACTTCCTCGGCGGCGGCGGAATGCGTGACGCTGATGGCGGCGGCGGGCTACGTGATTCACACCTTCCCGACCGGGCAGGGCAACGTGATCGGCAATCCCATCGTTCCCGTCATCAAGATCACCGGCAATCCGCGCACCGTGCGCACCATGTCCGAGCATGTCGATGTCGATGTCACCGGCATATTGCGCCGGGAGATGACGATCGACCAGGCCGGGGACGCGCTGATCGCCATGATCGAGCGGACCGCCAATGGTAGGCTGACGGCGGCGGAGGCGCTCGGCCATCGCGAGTTCGTGCTCACCAAGCTCTACCGCAGCGCCTGACGGGCGGTCAGCCATGGCCGCGCCCGCCCCGGAAATCGTGATCTGCGAGTTCATGGACGAGGCGGCGGTGGCCTCGCTCGCCGCGCGCGCGGAGACGCTCTACGATCCGCAAATGGTGGACCGTCCGGCCGATCTGCGCGCCGCGCTGCGGGAGGCGCGGGCGCTGATCGTGCGCAACCGCACCCAGGTGCGGCCGGACCTGCTCGATTCGGCGCCGCGTCTTGCCTGCGTCGGCCGGCTCGGCGTCGGGCTCGACAACATCGATCTCGAAGCCTGCAGGGCGCGCGGCATCAAAGTCCATCCGGCGACCGGCGCCAATGACGACGCGGTGGCGGAATATGTGGTCATGGCGGCGATGCTGCTGCTGCGCCCCGCCTTTCTGCGCACGGATGCGATGATCGCCGGGGCTTGGCCGCGCAACCAGGCCATCGGGCGGGAGATCGCGGGCAGGCGCGCCGGGCTCATCGGCTTCGGCGGCACGGCCCGGGCCGCCGCCGCCCGGCTGCGGGCGCTGGGCATGAGGATCGCCGCCAGCGATCCGGGGCTGCCCGCCGATCATCCCGCCTGGGCCGGCGCGGAGCGCATGGCGCTCGACGATCTGCTCGCTGGCGCTGATCTGGTCAGCCTGCACGTGCCGCTGACTCCGGACACCCGGCACCTGATCGATGCTGCGGCGCTCGCCCGCATGAAGCCCGATGCGGTGCTGGTGAATGCCGCGCGCGGCGGGGTGGTGGACGAGGCGGCGCTGATTGGGGCGCTGCGATCCGGGCGGCTGGGCGGCGCGGCGCTCGACGTGTTCGAGCATGAACCGCTCGGCGCGGCGGCAGGCGCGGCCTTCCAGGGTGTGCCGAATCTGCTGCTCACTCCGCATATCGCCGGCGTCACCGAGGAATCGAACGCGCGGGTCTCGTCCCTGATCGCCCGGCTCATCCTGCAGGGGCTCGGCCTGGAATGAGCGGCATGCTGCGCCTTTCGCTCGCCGAGGCGGAAGCCCGCGCCGTCCGGGTTCTGGCGGCGAGCGGCGCGCGCGAGGAGAATGCCCGCCCCGTCGCCCGCGCCCTGGTGCTCGCGGAGGCGGACGGGCTGTCCGGCCACGGGCTGATCCGCCTTCCTACCTATGCCGCCCAGCTCCGCTCCGGCAAGGTCGACGGCATGGCGGCGCCGCTTGCCGAGCAGGTCCGGCCCGGCACCCTCCGCATCGACGCGGCGAACGGCTTCGCCTATCCGGCGCTCGATCTCGCGGTGGAGCGGCTATGCGAGATCGCCCCGGCGCAGGGCATCGCCTTTGCGGGCATCCGCCGCTCCGGCCATTGCGGCGCCATGGGC
>DASTAF010000365.1:0-5955 GCA_035713005.1 Acetobacteraceae bacterium | reverse complement strand
CGGCATGCTCCACCGTGTGCCCCGCCTCCCGCAGGCCCTTGACGATGAACCCCGCAACGTCCTTGTCGTCCTCGACAACCAATATACGCATCAATCGCTCCCCAGTTCCGCCGGCCGCCGCCCAACCGTGACCGGCAGTGTGAAAACTTCTCGGTTTCGTTTTATCGTCAGCCGCTCCGTGGCCCCCGGCGGCACCAAGGCGATCGCGCGGATCATCGCCCGCCGCGCCATGTCCGAGGGGATCGCGAAGCCGATCCCGACCGACCCGCCCGTGGGAGAAACGGTCGCCGTGTTCACCCCCACCACCCGGCCGCGCATGGCAATCCAGGCTCCGGCACCCCCTGCTCGGGCAGGATGAGGGCGCGCGGCAGCCTCGGCCGGGCCGGCTTCGGCCCCGCGTAATCCGTCACCGATATGCCGACGATGGAGGGTGCAGCCATCCTCGCCACCGGCGCGAAGCTGTCGGGCATGCCCCATGCCTCGCGCGCTCCCAGCACGAGCGGCGTCGCGGCTAGCCCCGTTATGATCGCGCGGCGTGTCGCCGGCATTGGTAATTCCTGTCTGGACACGCGGCAGAGATGGCACCACGTCTTGGCTCACGCAAGAATGACAGATTCTGCAATGTTCCGTTGCGGCAGGGTTGCCGCAATGTTACGAGTTTAGATATTCTTCATACCTTCGCCCCATGATGCCGGGGCCGAGCCTGCCGCCCGCCCGAATATCTTTACCGACGCCCTCTTCCGCTTTGGACAGAAAACCGCCACAATTGGGATACGATGAGGTTACACGCCTCCTGTGCCTGTCTCGGTGATGACGCGGTTCTGCTGCTCGGTGCCTCCGGGTCCGGCAAATCCGACCTCGTCCTCCGCCTGATCGATCATGGGTTCGAACTGGTCGCCGACGACCAGGTCGATATCGAGGATGGCTGTGCCCGCCCCCCCGCCGCGCTTGCCGGGCTGCTGGAGGTGCGCGGGCTCGGCATCTTCCGCCTGCCCTGCCGCGCTCCCGCCCGGCTGCGCCTCGCGGCGATGCTGGGGGCCCAGGGCGAGCGCCTGCCCCACCCGGCCACATGGGATCTGCTGCCCCTGCCGCTGATCCGTCTCGATGCCCGCGCCGCCTCCGCCCCCGCGCGGGTGAGGCTGGCGCTGGATGCCGCCTGCGGCCGCCGCGCCCAGGCCGTGGGGGCCTTCGCCGCATGACCGCGAAGCCCGCCCCGATCGTCCTGGTCAGCGGCCTCTCCGGCGCCGGCAAGAGCTCGATCCTGCACGCGCTGGAGGATCTCGGCTTCGAGGCGGTGGACAACCCGCCGCTCAAGCTGCTGGAAACCCTGCTGACCCGCCGCCGCGCCCCCGTCGCCCTGGGGATCGACATCCGAACCAGGGGCTTCGCCGCCGAGCGGGTGCTGGCGGAGCTGCGCCGCCTGCGGGAGAACCCGCATCTCCGGGCCGAGCTGATCTTCGCCACCGCCGAGCCGGAAATCCTGCTCCGCCGCTACACCGAAACCCGCAGGCGCCATCCGCTCGCCGGCGCCGAGGGTCTGGCCGAGGCCATCGCCGCCGAGGCCGCCCTCACCGCCCCCCTCCGCACGGCGGCGGACTGGGTGGTCGATACCTCCGACCTGCCGCTGCCCGAGCTGCGCCGCATGATCGAGCAGCGCTTCGGGCGGGACAAGCCCAGCCTGGCGCTGAACCTGATCTCCTTCGCCTTTCCCTCCGGCCTGCCGCGGGACGCCGATCTGGTCCTGGATGCCCGATTCCTGCGCAACCCGCATTACATAGCGGCCCTGCGCGGCAAGACAGGTCTCGACCGGGAAGTTCAGGACTATATCGGGAACGACCCCGGCTATGAGGAATTCCTGCTCCGGATCACCGGGCTGATCATGTTCCTGCTGCCGCGATTCATCCAGGAAGGCAAGAAATACGCATCCATCGCCATCGGCTGCACCGGCGGGCGGCACCGCTCGGTGGCGCTGGTCGAGGCGCTGGAGCGCCATCTGGCCGAGCACGGCTGGCCAGCCCGCGTCAGCCACCGCGTCCTGCGACTGGAGCGGATGGCGGGCGCCGAGCCCAAACCCAAGCCCATCCGGCCGCATCGCGGCCGGGAAGCGAGACCCAAAATGGACCAGGCAAGCGGCAGCACGCCGCCAAATGAAACTCATAAGCTGGAAACCAGCGGATTCGGAAAGGTCGGAGACCAGATATGGCCGGAAGTCTGAAATGATCGGTCTAGTACTCGTCACCCACGGCAATCTCGGCATCGCCCTGCGCGAGGCGATGGAGCACGTGGTCGGCGCCCAGCGCCATGTCGCCACCGTCTCGGTGGAGTCGGATGCCGATATCGAAAGCCAGCGCGGCGAGATCGCCAGCCGCGTCGCCGAGGTCGATACGGGAGACGGCGTCGTCGTGCTGACCGACATGTTCGGCGGCACGCCCTGCAACCTCGCGATGTCGATGATGAACCGCCCCGATGTCGAGGTCATCGCCGGGGTCAACCTCCCGATGCTGGTCAAGCTCGCCAAGATCCGCGGCAGCGAAAGCCTGGCCAATGCCGTGCAATGCGCGGAGGCGGCGGGACGGAAATACATCGCCTGCGGCTCGGAGGTGATCCACAGCCTCCCGCCCCGGCGCGCCTGCGGATAAGGGCGGGCATGAACGATTCCGCGGGCGGCCAGGGTTCCAGGCTCGCGCAGACCGCCGTCATCCGCAACAAGCGCGGCCTGCACGCCCGGGCGGCGGCCAAGCTGGTCACCCTGGCGGAGCGGTTCAGCGCCTCGATCGAGGTGGCGAAGGACGGCCAGCCCGTCTCCGCCCGCTCGATCATGGGGCTGATGATGCTGGGCGCCGCCCAGGGCGAGGAGGTGGAGGTATCCGCCGAGGGCTGGGACGCCAAGGAGGCGATGGACGCCGTCATCCGGCTGATCGAATCCGGCTTCCAGGAAACCGATTAGGAAGCCTGCCCCGCCTTGCGGAAGGTGAGGTTGATCCGGCAGCGCCCGGTCAGCGGGTGCTCCCCCTCCGCCAGCGGCGCGATGCCGTGAAAGGCCATCCGGCTCGCCCCGCCCCATGCCGCCACGTCGCCGCTCTCCAGCCGCAGCCGGCGCGCCGGGTCCCTCCGGGCGAGGCCGCCGAACAGGAAAACCGCCGGCAGGCCGAGAGAGACGGAGACGATCGGCGCCTCCTGGTCGTGCTCGTCCCGGTCCTGATGCAGCCCCATGCGCGCCCCCGGCTCGTAGCGGTTGATCAGGCAGGCATCGGGGGCGAAGCCGGTAAAACCCGCCGCCTCCGCCGCCTCCGCCGCCAGGGTCGCGAATGCCTCCGGCATTTCCGGCCAGGGCCGCCCGGAAAGCGGGTCGAGCCGGTCATAGCGATAGCCCCTCCGGTCAGTCACCCAGCCCAGCCCGCCGCAATTGGTCATCGCCACCGACATGCGGTGCCCGCCGGGCGTCTCCATCCGCCGGAACGGCGCCGCCTCGGCGATGCGCCGCACATGCTCCAGCAGCGCCGCCGCCCGCGGCGCCGCGAAGCCGCGCAGCAGCATGGCCCCCTCGGCCAGATGCTCGCGCGAGGGTGCCAGCCCGCTCAGCAGATCGCCGCTCATCCGCCGCTCTCGCGGTCGAGCAGCGCCCGCTTGCGCGCGACCCCCCAGCGATAGCCGGAGAGCGCCCCGTCCGTCCGCACCACCCGATGGCAGGGCACCACCACGGCGAGCGTGTTTTCCGCGCAGGCCCGCGCGACCGCCCGGCAGGCCCGCGGCGCGCCGATGCGGGCGGCGATGCCGGAATAATTCACCGTCTCCCCTGCCGGAATTTCGCGCAGTGCCTGCCAGACCCGGTGCTGGAACAGCGTGCCCCGGATGTCGAGCGGCAGATCCACCGCCTGCCCCGGTGCCTCGATCAGCCGGGTCACCCGCGCGATGAGCGCTTCGAACTCGGCATCGGCGCCGATCAGCCGCGCCCTGGTGAAACGCTCCCGCAACTCCCTCTCCAGGGCTTCGGCATCATCGCCGAGGCTGACCGCGCATATCCCCGCCTCGGTCGCCGCCACCAGGAAGGCGCCGAGCGAGCACCGGCCGGTGGCGAAGCGGATGGTCTCGTCCTCGCCGCCCTTGCGGAACCGGCGCGGCGTCATGCCCAGCGCCGCCTGCTCGTAGAAGCTCCGGGGCGAGCCGTAGCCGGCGCCGTATATCGCCTCCGTCACCGCCGCGCCTCCGGCGAGTTCGCGCCGCGCCCGCCCGGCCCGGCAGGCCGAGGCATAGGCCCTCGGCGTCATCCCGGTCGCGCCCCTGAACAGGCGCTGGAAATGAAAGCGCGACAGGTTGGAAGCCCGCGCCAGTTCCGCCAGCGGCGGCACCGGCTCGCCCGCTTCCAGCGCCGCCTCGATCCGCCGGCAGCATTCCAGCGCCAGGGAGGATGCCGGCCTGGCGGGTTCCTCCGGGCGGCAGCGCCTGCAGGGGCGGAATCCGGCGCGCTCCGCTTCGGCGCCCGTCGCGTAGAAAGCGATGTTCTCGGGCCTCGCCCGCCGCGCCTTGCAGGAAGGCCGGCAATAGATGCCGGTGCTGCGCACGGCATAGACGAAGCGGGCTGCCGCATCCCGGCACTCCAGCGCCTTCCAGCGCGCCGCATCCTCCGGATTGATCGCGTTCATGATCAGGCTCCTCATCCAGCGTCGCCCGGCATCATAGGCCATTCGGGGCGGGAAACATCCCGCTTGTTGTCCCGGAATCAAAACAGGCGGTCAGATCAGGCCGGACTTGCGGATCATGTTCAGCCCCGCCAGCAGGACGAAGATCAGCACCACCACCCGGAACAGCCGGGGCGAGAGCATGTCCCGCAGGGGCCGGGCGATGATGATGCCGCCGATCACCGGCACCGCCGCCAGCGCCGAGATCGCCAGATCGAAGCCATCCGCATGGTGGTTCTGCCGGAAGGTGAGGATCAGCGCGATCACCGAGACGATCAGGATCAGCGCGATCTGCTTGGTGAACTGCCGCCCGGTGGCGCCGATCGCCAGCAGATACATGGCAAGCAGCGGGCCCGGTATCGCCGCCATCCCCTCCATCAGCCCGGAGACGAAGCCCAGCGCCAGCCCGAAAGGGGCCGCCAGATGCCTCGGCAGATGCAGCCTCGGCGAGGCCAGCAGCAGGGCGGAGGCGATCACCAGGATCAGCCCGGCGCCGCCCGCCTCCATGCGCGGGGAGAGGCGCAGCAATATGCTTACCCCGAGCATGATCCCCGCCACCATGCCGATCATCGGCGCCGCCACCCGCCGGATGGTGGGCAGGGTATGGCCGCCCTCCAGCGCCTGCGGAATATTGCCGAGGATGATCGGCAGCGAGAGCAGCAGCACCGCCTGCCTGATGCTGAGGGTGCCGGCCAGCAGGGGCATCGCCACCAGCGGCACGCCGATGCTGACCACCCCCTTCACCAGCCCGCCCAGCAACAGCACGGCGAGCAGGAAGAGCAGGCCCCGCCAGGACAGGGCATGAAGCGCGGGCCAGAGCAGGCTGTGGGACATTGATCTTCCGGCGGAATCAAAAAATGCGGCCCGGAAAGGCCGCATTTTCCAGACCGACTTGTTGGCCGCTTAGTTGGAGCGCCTCGTGGCGCCCATGAACTGCAGCATGAACATGAACAGGTTGATGAAGTTGAGGTACAGGGTCAGCGCGTCGTACACGCTGCGCTTGCCCGCCATCTCCACTCCGAAGCGGTAGCCGTACTGCACGTAGTCGGCCTTGATCCGCTGCGTGTCATAGGCCGCAAGTCCGGTGAAGATCAGCACCCCCAGGGCGCTGATGGCGAATTGCAGCGCGGTGGAGTGCATGAAGATGTTCACCACCATCGCGATCAGCAGGCCGATCACTCCCATGATCAGGAAGCTGCCGAAATTCGCCAGATTCGTCCGGGTCGTATAGCCGTAGAGGCTCATCGCCCCGAAGGTCGCGGCGGTCACGAAGAAG
>DASTAF010000364.1:0-2642 GCA_035713005.1 Acetobacteraceae bacterium | reverse complement strand
GGTGGCGAGCAGCGCGTCGCCGATGGTGACGCGCCCATGCGCGCCCGGCCCGATCCCGGCATAGTCGCGATACCGCCAGTAGGCGAGATTGTGGCGCGATTCCTCGCCGGGCGCCGCATAGTTGGAAATCTCGTAGGGCGAGAGGCCGAAGCGCGCGGCCTCCTCCGCCGTCGCGTCGTACAAAGCGGCGGCATCGTCATCATCGGGAAGCCGGAAATCGCCCCGCGCGTGTTGGCGGGCGAATTGCGTCTCCGGCTCGATGGTGAGCTGATAGAGCGAGAGATGCCGCAGGCCGAAGCCCAGCGCCCGGCGCAGCTCCTCCCGCCATTCCAAAAGCGTCTGGCCGGGCCGCGCATAGATCAGGTCGAAGGAGGCGCGCGGGAAGGTGGCTCGCGCCAGTTCGATCGCCTGAATCGCCTGCGCGGCGGAATGCTCCCGCCCCAGGAAGCGCAGCGCCTCCCCGTTCAGGCTCTGCACACCTATTGAGACGCGGTTGACACCCGCGTCTCGGTAGGCTGCGAAGCGCCCCGCCTCGATGCTGGTCGGGTTGGCCTCGATGGTGATCTCGATATCCGGCTCCGCCGCGAACAGCGCCTTCGCGTCTTCGATCAGCGCGGCGATGCTCTCCGGCGCCATCAGGCTCGGCGTGCCGCCGCCGAAAAACACCGAGCCCAGGCGGCGCGGGCCGAGCCGCGCGGCTTCATGGGCCAGCTCGCACCTGAGCGCCGCCAGCATCCGCGCTTGCGGAATTTCCGCCCGCACATGCGAGTTGAAATCGCAATAGGGGCATTTGGCCAGGCAGAACGGCCAGTGGATATAAAGGGCGAGGGATTGCACCCGCGCCCCATAGCACGGATCGGCCCGCCCTTGCGAACCGGCGGAAATTCAGGCATGAAGCCGCCGTCGGATTTACACCGATCGCTAAATTCGCACACGGGAACCCATTCCTCACCCTTCAGGGTGCTGGTTCCGGTGCCGCAAGGCATTTCCCGTGGAGGCTCAACCGGACGATCAAGGAAAGGAAATCGCACATGGCGATGCCCGATGTCACCCTGCGCCAGCTTCTCGAATCCGGCGTGCATTTCGGCCACCACACCCGCCGCTGGAACCCGCGCATGTCGCCGTTCCTCTTCGGCGTGCGCAACCAGGTCCATATCATCGACCTGCAGCAGACCCAGCCGCTGCTGGAACGCGCCCTGCGCGAGATCCGCAACGTCACCGCCGCCGGCGGGCGCGTGCTCTTCGTCGGCACCAAGCGCTCGGCCGCCGAGCATGTCGCGGATGCCGCCAAGCGCTGCGGCCAGTATTACGTCAACCATCGCTGGCTCGGCGGCATGCTGACCAACTGGAAGACCATCACCAACTCGATCAAGCGCCTCCGCCAGCTCGAGGACATGCTGGGCAACGAGACCCAGGGCCTGACCAAGAAGGAAGTGCTGAACCTGACGCGCGAGCAGGAGAAGCTCGAACGCGCCCTGGGCGGCATCAAGGAGATGGGCGGCCTGCCGGACATCCTGTTCATCATCGACACCAACAAGGAAAAGCTGGCGGTCGAGGAGGCGAACAAGCTCGGCATCCCGGTCGTCGCGGTGCTCGATTCGAATTCGGACCCCACCGGCATCACCTACCCGATCCCCGGCAATGACGACGCGATCCGCGCCATCACCCTCTATTGCGATCTGGTCTCCGCCGCGGTCCTCGATGGCATCAGCGCCGAAATGGCCGCCTCGGGCACCGATATCGGCGCCGCCGAGGACCTGCCGCCGGACGCCCTGCCGGACGAGGCGGAAGAACACGCGACCGCCTGAATTCCGGTCGCGAGCCGAGTTTTAGTCACGAGACAAGGAGTTGAACCATGGCCGAAATCACCGGCGCTATGGTGAAGGACCTGCGCGAGAAGACCGGCGCGGGAATGATGGACTGCAAGAAGGCGCTGACCGAAACCGGCGGCGACATGGAAGCCGCCATTGACTGGCTGCGCAAGAAGGGCCTCGCCGCCGCCGCCAAGAAATCCGGCCGCACCGCCGCCGAAGGGCTGGTCGGCATCGCCCATGCCCCCGGCCGCGCGGCGATGGTCGAGGTGAACGCCGAGACCGATTTCGTCGCCCGCAACGATGCCTTCCAGAATTTCGTCGAAGCCGCCGCCAGGCTCGCCCTCGATACGGGCGAGGATGTCGAGGCGCTGAAGGCCGCATCCTTCCCCGGCACCGGCCGCACGGTCGCCGAGGAGCTCACCCATCTGGTCGCGACGGTGGGCGAGAACATGACCATCCGCCGCGTCGCCGTCGTCTCGGCGCCGGGGGGCGTCGTCGCCTCCTACGTGCACGGGGCGCTGCGCCCCGGCCTGGGCAAGATCGGCGTGCTGGTCGGGCTCGAAGGCAAGGTGGACGAGGCGCTGGAAACGCTGGGCCGGCAGGTGGGCATGCATGTCGCCGCCACCCGCCCGGACGCGCTGGACATCGCCGAGGTCGATCCCGCGGCGCTGGAGCGCGAGAAGGCGGTGCTGACCGAGCAGGCCCGCGCCTCCGGCAAGCCGGACAACATCATCGAGAAGATGGTCGAGGGCCGGGTGAAGAAATATTACGAGGACGTGGTGCTGCTGGAGCAGGTCTGGGTGCATGACGGCGAGTCGAAGGTGCGCA
>DASTAF010000363.1:0-2686 GCA_035713005.1 Acetobacteraceae bacterium | reverse complement strand
TAGAGAATGCAGGTGCCGTCGGGCAGCCGGTCGACGACATGCGCCGCCCAAATCTTGTCGAATAACGTCCGCGCTTCGGCCATGTGGCTCTTCCTCTGGCTGATGGTCCGGGAACGAGGCCGGGGCTTCGCCCGGACCTCGCCAAAGGCAGGGCCTTTGGAGTCCCTTATTCCGCCCCTCGTTACTCGGCGGCGGCCTGCGTTTCGCGGGCGCGCTCGGCGATGCGGGCGGATTTGCCGCGCCGGCCCCGCAGGTAATAGAGCTTCGCCCGGCGCACGTCGCCCCGGCGCACCACCGCGATTTCGGCGATCACCGGCGAGTAGAGCGGGAAGATGCGCTCCACGCCCTCGTTGTTCGAGATTTTGCGGACGGTGAAGTTGGAGTTCAGCCCGCGATTGGAGCGCGCGATGCAGACTCCCTCGAAAGCCTGCACGCGGGTGCGCTCGCCTTCCTTCACCCGCACGGAAACGCGGAGCGTGTCGCCGGGGCTGAATTCCGGCACGGCGCGCGCTTCGGCAAGCCTGCCGAGTTGTTCGGCATTAATGGTCTGGAGCAGGTTCATGGGAGGTGTCCTTTCGGTAAGTTCATTACGTCGTGGCGTGGCCTTGCGCAACGTGCCGCGCCCATAGGTCAGGTCTGCGGCTGCGGGTGATCGCCTCCGCCTCCGCGCGCCGCCAGGCGGCAATGGTTTCATGATGGCCGGAGAGCAGGATTTCGGGCACCGCCCGCTCCCGCCAGAGCGCCGGGCGGGTGAAATGGGGGTATTCGAGCAGTCCGCCAGCGAAACTCTCCTCGATGCCGGATTCGGCGGCGCCCATCACCCCTGGCAGCAGCCGGACCGTGGCATCGAGCAGCGCCATGGCTGCGATCTCCCCGCCGGAGAGCACGTAGTCCCCGATCGAGATCTCCTCCGCCCCGTGCGCGTCGAGCACCCGCTGATCGATTCCCTCGTAGCGCCCGCAGAGCAGGATGACGCCATCCGATTCCGCCAGGCGCTTCACCCGGTCCTGGGTCAGCGGCATCCCGCGCGGGGTGAGCGCGATGACGGCGCGGCCATCGGCGGCGCTGCGGATCGCGGCATCCACCACATCCGGCCGCATGACCATGCCGGCGCCGCCGCCGAACGGTGTATCGTCCACCGCCCGGTGGCGGCCGATACCGAAATCCCGGATATCCACCGCACCCAGCGACCACAGCCCGCCCAAAAGGGCCTTGCCCGCAAGGGACTGGCCGAGCGGGCCGGGAAACATGGCCGGGAACAGGGTGAGCACAGAGGCGCGGAAGCTCATGCCGGTGGCTCCACCCTGGTTTCGGCGGGCGGGCGGATCGTCACGTATCCCGCCTTCAGATCGACCACCGGCACCACTTCGCGGGTGAAGGGCACGATCACCATGCCCGCCTCGCCGCTGATTTCCAGGCTCGCCCCGGCGCCATAGTCGTGAACGGCGGCGATGGCGCCAATCGCGGCCCCCGCTTCATCCACTGCCTTCAGCCCGATCAGATCCGTGAGGTAGAATTCATCCTCATCGGCATCCGGAAGCGCGTGACGCGGGGTGTAGAGCGGCATGTTGGTCAGCCGCTCCGCCGCGTTGCGATCCTGAACCCAGCGTTCGGCGCCATCGACGACCTCCGCGAGCCGCGCCACCCCATCCGCCTGCCATTCGAGGCGGAAATGCCGCCCCTTGCCGTCGGTCAGCGGATAGGCGGCGAGCGAACGCGGGTCCTCCGTATAGGAGGTGACACGCACCGCCCCACGGATTCCGTGCGCCTTGCCGACGACGCCCATCAGGATCAGCCGTTCATCCACAGCACGGGATCAGGTCAGGCCGCGGCCTTGGCCCGCTCGGCGGCACGCTCCTGCGCCTTTTTCTTCGGCGCCGACTGCACCGGCTGCTCCGGATAGGCGGGCATGGGGGCGAGGCCCGCGCGGCCGAGGAAGCGGGCGACCCGGTCGGTCGCCTGCGCGCCCTGGGACAGCCAGTGGGTGATGCGCTCGTTTTCCAGCCTCACGCGGTCCGCATGCTCGGCGGGCAGCATGGGATTGTAGCTGCCGACCTTCTCGATGAAGCGGCCGTCGCGCGGGCTGCGGCTGTCCGCCACCACGATATGATAATAGGGGCGCTTCTTCGCACCAGCGCGAGCAAGCCGTATCTTCAGTGACATAGAAAGTTTTCCTTCAGTTTTGGATTAATCAGAACGGCCTGCGGCCCTGCTTCATCAGCCCCGCCAGCCCCTGCCGCATCAGCCCTTTCTGGCCCATCTTGGACACGCGCTTCATCATGTCCGCCATCTGGTCATATTGCCTGAGCAACTGGTTCACTTCCTGCACCGTGGTGCCGGACCCGGCGGCGATGCGCCGCTTGCGGCTGGCCTTGAGGATATCCGGCGTGCGCCGCTCCGCCTTGGTCATCGAGCCGATGATCGCGGCCTGGCGCTTGAGGATGCTGGTGTCGAGATCGGCATCGGCAAGCTGCTGCTTGATCTTGCCCACGCCGGGCAGCATGCCGAGAATGCCCGAAAGCGAGCCCATCTTGGTGATCTGCTTGAGCTGCTCGCCGTAATCCTCGAGGTCGAACTTGCCCTTCGCCATCTTGGCGGCGAGCTTCTCGGCCTTTTCCTTGTCGATGGTTTCCGAGGCGCGCTCGACCAGGCTGACAATGTCGCCCATGCCGAGAATCCGCCCGGC
>DASTAF010000362.1:0-2924 GCA_035713005.1 Acetobacteraceae bacterium | reverse complement strand
CGGCGGATGATGTCTCCCTCACCCGGGAGGTCGCCGGGCGCATCTGGGAGGCGGTGGAGCGCGCCCGTTCGCAGGACGCGCTGCGCGAACTGAACGAGACGCTGGAGCGGCGGGTGGAGGAGCGGACGGCGGAGCTGCAGCACGCGGAGGCGGCGCTGCGGCAGGTGCAGAAGATGGAAGCGGTGGGGCAGCTCACCGGCGGCATCGCCCATGATTTCAACAACATGCTCACCGGCATCTCCGGGGCGCTGGAATTGCTGGAAACCCGGCTGGAAGCCGGGCGGACCGACGATATGCGCCGCTACATCTCGGCGGCCGTCACCGCCTCGCAGCGCGCCGCCTCGCTCACGCAGCGCCTGCTGGCCTTCGCCCGCCGCCAGCCGCTCGATCCGAAGCGGGTTCAGGTGGAGCGGCTGGTTCCGGAAATGGACGAGCTGCTGCGGCGCAGCCTCGGCCCCGCCATCGCGCTCGAAATCGTCATGGCGCCGGCGCTCTGGCCGATCCTGTGCGATCCCAACCAGCTCGAAAGCGCGATCCTCAACCTGGCGATCAACGCTCGCGACGCCATGCCGCAAGGCGGCCGCCTGGTCATCGAGGCGGCCAATGCCGAACTCGACGAGGCCTATTCCCGCATGCAGGGCGGCGAGGTGAAACCGGGGCAGTATGTCGCCATCAGCGTGACCGATACCGGGTCCGGCATGTCGAAGGACCTGATGGGCAAGGTGTTCGAACCCTTCTTCACCACCAAGCCGATCGGGCAGGGCACCGGCCTCGGGCTGTCGATGCTCTACGGCTTCATCAGGCAGTCGGAGGGCCATGTCCATCTCTATTCCGAGGAGGGGCAGGGAACGACCTTCAAGCTCTATTTCCCCCGCTACTGGAGCAGGATCGAGGAAGAGGGCGCGGAAAAGCCGGCCTCCGCCGCCGGTCCCGCCTTAGGCGAGGGAAGGACGGTCCTCGTGGTCGAGGATGAGGCGACGGTGCGCATGCTGATCACCGAGACGCTCGAAGATCTCGGCCATCGGACCATCGAGGCCGCCGACGGACCTTCCGGCCTCGGCATGCTCCAGTCCGGCCGCCGCATCGACCTGCTGATCACCGATGTCGGCCTGCCGGGGCTGAACGGCAGGCAGGTCGCCGATGCCGGGCGGCTGGTCCGCCCCGGGCTGAAGGTGCTGTTCATCACCGGCTATGCCCATAACGCCGCGGTCGGGCAGGGAGAGGCGCTGGAAGCGGGGATGGAGATCATGACCAAGCCCTTCGCGCTCAACGATCTCGCGGCGCGGGTCCGGTCCATGCTTGAAGGCTAGGCTCTCAGTCCCGGTTGCGGTCGATCATCCGCCGCCGCGCCTGGTTGATGTGGAACTGCATGGAAATCCGCGCCGCCTCCGGCTCCCGCATCTGCACCGCCTCCAGGATCAGCGCGTGCTCGTGCAGCACCTGGGTGATGCGCTTGCTCGTGCTGGTATGGGTAAGCTGCAGCGAAAGGCTCATGAAGCCGCTGATCGCCTCGTGAAGCTGCCGGAACAGCAGCGAGAAATAGGCATTGCCGGTCGCCTCGGCGATGCTGGCGTGGAAGGCGAGATCGGCCTCCGGCGAAAGCGAGCCTTCCTGCGCCTCGCGGGTGCAGGTTTCCTGCGCCGCGACGATCCGCGCCAGCTCCGTCTCGGTGCGGCGCTCGGCGGCGAGGCGGGCGGCGCTGCCCTCCAGCACGAGCCGGATTTCATGGGCGCGCAGGAATTCCGCCACGTGCTCGGGATTGGTGAAATGCGAAAGCCGGTCCGCCGGCCGGGCCATGACGAAGGTGCCGGCGCCCTGGCGGGCCTGCACCAGCCCGTCCGCCCCCA
Organism: Acetobacteraceae bacterium; assembly: GCA_035713005.1. Lineage (GTDB taxonomy): Bacteria > Pseudomonadota > Alphaproteobacteria > Acetobacterales > Acetobacteraceae > Acidiphilium. The sequence continues at coordinate 1,077 of DASTAF010000362.1, read as the reverse complement.
GCCTGAGCAGCGCCTGGCGCACCACCGGGCGGGAGACGCCGAACATCCGGCAGATTTCCTTCTCCGAGGGCAGCCGCGTGCCTTCCGGCAGCCGCCCGGAGACGATCTGTTCGAGCATCTGGCCGTAAAGCTGGTCGCCCAGGCGTTGCCGCCGGCCCAGGATCAGAACCGCCTGCTCGCCATTCGCCGGCTGGTCGGATTTCCCCTCAGCCATCTGACTTGCCATGGTACGGATAACCTCCCGTCTCCCTGCATAATCGACCAGGGCGAGGCGCCGCAACCGGCATATTGCATACAGGCGCCGGCTGAACCGGCTTCACTGAACCAGCTTCAGGCGGCCTCGGCGATGGCCTCCCGCTCGCGTGCCAGCAGCAGGCGGGCCGCGTCGCGGATCGCGGCGTGATGCTCCGCGCCGATATTGCTCAGCAGCGGCAGCATCCTGCCCATGTCGGCGATGCCGGCGAGGCTCACCGCCTCGTGCAGCACGCGGATCTGGTGCAGCCCGTCCCGCAGATCCTCCAGCGGCAGGAAATATTCGCGAATCCGCTCCGCCCCGGTGTAATCGCCGCGCCCGCAGGCTTCGAGAATGGCCGTCGAGAGCCGGGGGGCGATGCTGACCGAGCCGGAGGTGAAGCTGCGCAGCCCGAACTCGCGCAGATGCACGATGGCGGGGCGCTCGCCCATGCCGCTGACGATGATATCCCGGTCCACCTCGCCGAGCAGCGCCCTGAGATAGTCATCCTGCCGCGGATCGGGCCGCTCGATGGCATACTTGATGGCGCAGAGGGCGCCGGCGCGGGCGAGGCGCCCGAGGCCGGCGGGGGTGACGTACTGCCCGGTCTTCACATAGACGATCAGCGGCCCCCCGAGCGCCTCCGCCACTTTGGCAAGTCCCGTCTCCACCCCCTCCGGCGTCGCCGGCGCCGTCATCGGCAGGGCCATGGCGGTGGGAAAGCCGCGCCCGCGCAGAATGCGCGCCTGATCCAGCATCCGGCCGAAATCCGGCCCGATCGAGGGAATCACCCAGCTATCGGCGCCCGCTTCCTGCTCGATCACGTCCAGCACGGCGGGATATTC
>DASTAF010000361.1:0-2411 GCA_035713005.1 Acetobacteraceae bacterium | reverse complement strand
GAATTCCGCCCCCAGCCGGTGCAGGTTGAGCTTCTGGGAGCCGAATCTGAGCGCGATCCGCCGGTCCTCGCCGAATTCCTCCCTGTCCATGCCCAGCACGCGCTCATACCACGCGGCGGTCGCCTCCGGATCGGCGCAGGTCAGCACCACATGGTCGATGCGGTCGACGGTGAACTTCATCGGCCTATACGAGTTCCGCGAAGAAGTCGTTGCCCTTGTCGTCCATCACGATGAAGGCCGGGAAATTCTCCACCTTGATGCGCCAGATGGCCTCCATGCCCAGTTCCGGATATTCGAGCAACTCGACCGACTTGATGTTGTCGCGCGCCAGGATCGCCGCCGGACCACCGATCGAGCCGAGATAGAAGCCGCCATAGGTCTTGCAGGCGTTCCGCACCGCCGCCGAGCGATTGCCCTTGGCAAGCATGATCATCGAGCCGCCGGCCTTCTGGAATTCCTCGACATAGGAGTCCATTCGTCCGGCGGTGGTCGGGCCGAAGCTGCCGGTCGCCATGCCGTCCGGCGTCTTTGCCGGGCCAGCATAGTAGATCGGGTGGTTCTTGAAGTAATCGGGCAAGCTCTCGCCGCGATCCAGCCGTTCCTTCAGCTTGGCATGGGCGATATCGCGCGCGACGATGATGGTGCCGTTCAGCGCCACCCGGGTCTTCACCGGATGCCTGGAAAGCTGAGTGAGGATTTCCGGCATTGGCCGTTCGAGATCGATGCTCACCACCTCGCCGCCGAACCCGGCCTCGGTGACTTCCGGCAGGTATTTCGCCGGATCGGTCTCCAGCCGCTCCAGGAACACTCCGTCCTTCGTGATCCTCGCCCGGATCTGACGGTCAGCCGAGCAGGAGACGCCCAGGCCGACCGGCAGGGAGGCGCCATGGCGCGGCAGGCGGATGACCCGCACGTCGTGGCAGAAATACTTGCCGCCGAACTGCGCGCCGATGCCGATATGACGCGTCATCTCCAGCACCTGCTGCTCCAGCTCGATATCGCGGAAGGCGTGACCCAAGCGCGAGCCTTGGGTGGGCAGCGCGTCCAGCCAGCGTGTCGAGGCTAGCTTTACCGTCTTCATCGTCTGCTCGGCCGAAGTGCCGCCGATGACGATGGCGAGGTGATAGGGCGGGCAGGCGGCGGTGCCGAGGGTCTTCACCTTGGCCTCGATGAAGCTCATCAGCTTTGCAGGCGAGAGGATGGCGCGGGTTTCCTGGAACAGGAAGCTCTTGTTGGCCGAGCCGCCGCCCTTGGCGACGAACATCAGCTCGAACTCCTCGGCATGGGCCTCGCCGGGCGCGGCCAGTATGTCGAACTGCACCGGCAGGTTGGTGCCGGTATTCACCTCGTCATACATGGAAAGCGGCGCCATCTGCGAATAGCGCAGATTGGTTTCGGTATAGGTGCGGGCAACACCGCGGGAAAAGGCTTCCTCCTCGTCGCCCTGCACCCAGATGCGCTGGCCCTTCTTGCCGAAGACGATGGCGGTGCCGGTATCCTGGCACATGGGCAGCACGCCGGCGGCGGCGATGTTGGCGTTCTTGAGGAACTCCATCGCCACGTAGCGGTCGTTCTCCGAGGCTTCGGGATCGTCGAGAATGGCACGGAGCTGACCGAGATGGCCGGGGCGCAGCAGGTGGGCGATGTCGCGGAAGGCCTCGAAGGCGAGGGCGCTCAGCGTCTCAGGAGCGATCTTCACCACCGTCCTACCCTCCACTTCGATAGTGGAGACGCCGCCAAGGTCGAGCCTGCGCCATTCAGTCTCGTCCCGCCCCAAGGGGAACATCGGCGAATAGGTGGAGTCGGCGGCGGGGGCGCGTTTGGCTTCGGCGTTCATGCTTCGGTTCCTCTATTCCTTGGGCGGCGTGCGGCGGCGGAAGGCATCGAGACTGACCACCTCGGCTTCGCCCGAGGGCGGTTCCGGCTCGGTCACGATCTGCAGCCTCGGCGGCTCCGGCCTGCCTTCCGGCTGCGCCTCTGGCGGGGCTTCCGGCTGGGCCTCCTCCATCTCGACCTCGCAGCGCAGCCCTACCTGCACGGCGGGATCGACAAAGGTGGAGACAGCCTCGAACGGCACGCCGAGCTGCGCCGGCACGCCGCCGAAATCCAGCGTCACCGAAAAGCGTTCTCCCGCCTCGTCCACCACGAGGTTACGGAACTGGTGCTGCAGGACGATGGTGATCTCTTCCGGATATTTCGCCCGCACCCGTTCCGGCATCACCACGCCGGGATGATCGGTGCGGAAGGTAATGTAGAAATGATGATCGCCCGGCAGCCCTTCCGCGGCGGCGAACTGTAGCGCGCGGAGGATGACAAGGCGGGAGGCCTCGTTGGTCCAGCGGTCATAGGGCAGCAAGCTTTCCCTTTCGGGGGTATCGTCCTCGGCCAATTCACAAGTCTCCTGCGCGGCA
>DASTAF010000360.1:0-5685 GCA_035713005.1 Acetobacteraceae bacterium | reverse complement strand
CGCCCAGACCCGCGGATGCCGCCGCAGCACAGCCGCCAGCCCGGCGAGCATGGCCTTGTCCGCCACCGCGCCGGAAGGATTGTTGGGATAGTTCAGCAGCAGCAGTTTCGTGCGTGGGGTGATCGCCGCCTCCAGCGCATCCGGGCGCAGCAGGAAGCCTTCCGCCGCCGGGGAGGGGATGAAGACCGGCACGCCGCCGGCGAATTCCACCACCTGCACGTAGCCGGCCCAGCAGGGCGCGGGGATCACCACCTCGTCGCCCTCATCCACCAGGGCCATCACCGCGTCGAAGATCGCCTGCTTTCCGCCATTGGTGATCAGTATCTGCTCCGGCGCCACATCGAGCTTCTGATCGCGGGCGAATTTCCGCCGCACCGCCTCGCGCAGCGCCTGGGTGCCGCCGACCGGCGGATATTTCGTCTGCCCCGCCTGTGCCGCCCGGTGCGCGGCCTCGATCACATGATCCGGCGTGGAAAGGTCCGGCTCGCCGATCGAGAGGCTGATCACGTCCCGCCCCGCCTCGCGCAGCGCCCGCGCCCGCGCGGCCATGGCGAAGGTGGCGGCGGGTTTGGTGCGGATGACCCGCGCTGCGAAGCGATCCATGCGTCAGCCGTTCGCGACGAAGCGTTCCAGCCAGTGGATGTTGTAATCCCCGGCGATGAAACTGCGGTCTTCCAGGATGCGGCGGTGCAGCGGGATCGTCGTCTTGATCCCGACCACCGCGAATTCCTCCAGCGCCCGGCTCATCCGCGCGATCGCCTCGGGGCGGTCGCGCCCATGGGTGATCAGCTTGGCGACCAGGCTGTCATAGTTGGAGGGGACGCGATAGCCGGCATAGAGCGCCGAATCGATCCGCACGCCGAGGCCGCCGGGCGGGTGATAGAGGGTGACCAGGCCGGGGGAGGGGGCGAAATTTTCCGGGTCCTCGGCGGTGATCCGGCATTCGATGGCATGCCCGGAGAAGCGGATATCCCGCTGATCATAGCCGAGCTTCTCGCCATAGGCGATGCGGATCTGCTCGCGCACCAGATCGGTGCCGGTGATCATCTCGCTCACCGGATGCTCGACCTGCAGGCGGGTGTTCATCTCGATGAAGGCGAACTGGCCGTCCTGATAGAGGAATTCCAGCGTCCCGGCGTTGCGGTAGCCGATCTTCGAGAGGGCGGCGGTGACGGTGTTACCCAGGGATTCCCGCTCCCTGGCGGAAATGGCCGGAGAGCCGGCCTCCTCCAGCAGCTTCTGGTGGCGGCGCTGGAGGGAGCAGTCGCGCTCGCCGAAATGCACCACCTTGCCATGGGTATCGGCCAGCACCTGCAGCTCGATATGGCGGGGCCGGTCGAGATATTTCTCGATATAGACGGCATTGTTGCCGAAGGCGGCCGCCGATTCGGCGCGGGCGACGCGGAACGCCTCCTCCAGCCCGGCCTCGTTCGCGGCAACCTTCATGCCGCGCCCGCCACCGCCGGCGGCGGCCTTGATCAGCACCGGATAGCCGATTGTGGAGGCCACCGCCCGGGCGCTCTCCAGATCGGGCACCTCGCCATCCGATCCCGGCACCAGCGGCACCCCCAGCGCCGCCATGGTGGTCTTGGCGGTGATCTTGTCGCCCATCATGCGGATATGGTCGGAGGTGGGGCCGATGAATTTCAGCCCATGCGCCTCGACCATCTCGGCGAAGGCGGCATTCTCGGAGAGGAAGCCGTAGCCGGGATGGATGGCCTCCGCCCCGGTGATCAGCGCCGCCGAAAGGATCGACGGCATGTTGAGATAGCTCTCCCGCGCCGAGGGCGGCCCAACGCAGACGCTCTCGTCCGCGAGCCGCACATGCATGGCCTCGGCATCGGCGGTGGAATGGATCGCGACGGTCTCGATGCCCATCTCGCGGCAGGCGCGCTGGACGCGAAGCGCGATCTCGCCGCGATTGGCGATCAGTATCTTCCTGAACACGGCGCTATTCGATGATGATGAGGGGTTCGCCGAACTCGACCGGCTGGCCGGAGCTGACGAGAATCTGGCCCACCGTTCCGGCGCGCGGCGCCTTGATCTGGTTGAAGGTCTTCATCGCCTCGATCAGCAGCAGGGTCTGCCCGGCCTCCACGCTCTGCCCCGGAGAGACGAAATTCGCCGCCCCCGGCTCCGCCGCCAGATACACCACCCCGACCATCGGGCTCGTCACCGCGCCTGGATGATTGGCGGGATCGGCCGGCGCGGCGGGAACGGCGGGCTGGGCCGGGGCTGCCGGCGCCGCCATGACCGGGGAGGGCATTGCGTAGTTGACCGCGGAGGCGGCAACCGAGCGGGCGAGGCGCAGCCGGCGCTCGCCTTCCTCCAGCTCGATTTCCGCCATGCCGGTCTCGTTCAGCAGAACCGCGAGCTGGCGCAGCGATTCGGGGTCGAATGACAGACTCATTGGTCCTGCTCCAGAATATCGGCGATGGCCATCAGGGCGAGCCGGTAGCCGGTGAAGCCCAGCCCGCAGATGACGCCCTGCGCGGCCCGCGAGATGTAGGAATGGTGCCGGAAGGATTCGCGCTGATGGATGTTGGAAAGATGCACTTCCAGAACGGGCAGATCAACCGCGAGCAGGGAATCCATCAGCGCCACCGAGGTATGGGAATAGCCCGCCGGATTGATGATGATGCCCGCGCGAGTGCCCCGGCATTCATGCACCCAGGAGATCAGCTCGCCCTCGCTGTTGGTCTGCCGGAAATCGATCGCCAGCCCCAGCTGCTCGCCGACATCCGCGCAGAGCGCCTCAAGGTCGTCGAGCGTCTGGATGCCGTACACCTCCGGCTCGCGCATGCCGAGCAGGTTGAGATTCGGGCCGTTCAGCACGGCAATCATCGGTCTTGTCATCGGAATCGCCTAACATAGCCGGAGGGGCAAGCCAATTACGCTCATGAATCTATGCCTCGGCGGCGGAGGCTTCGCTGCGCGTGGCGCCCACCCGGGCGGCCAGCGCCGCGGCCATGAAATCGTCGAGATCGCCGTCGAGCACCGCCGCCGGATTGCCGCGCTCGTGGCTGGTGCGCAGGTCCTTCACCAGCTGATAGGGCGCCAGCACGTAGGAACGGATCTGATGCCCCCAGCCGATATCGCGCTTCTGGCTCTCCGTCGCCGCGCTCGCCTCCTCGCGCTTCTGCAGCTCCGCCTCGTACATCCGCGCCTTCAGCATGGCCATGGCGGTGGCTCGGTTGCGGTGCTGGCTGCGGTCCGTCTGGCAGGCGACGATGATGCCGGTGGGGAGATGAGTGATGCGGATGGCGCTCTCGGTCTTGTTCACGTGCTGCCCACCGGCGCCGGAGGCGCGGAAGGTGTCCACCTTGAGGTCGGAGGGGTCGATCTCGATCTCGATATTCTCGTCCACCACCGGATAAACCCAGACGCTGGCGAAGCTGGTCTGCCGGCGCGCATTGGCGTCGAAGGGCGAAATGCGCACCAGCCGGTGCACCCCGGCTTCCGTCTTCAGCCAGCCATAGGCGTTCGGGCCGGAGATCTGCAGGGTGGCGGACTTGATGCCGGCCTGCTCGCCCTCGGACTGGTCGATCAACTGCACCTTGTAGCCGTGCTGCTCGGCCCAGCGCATGTACATGCGCATCAGCATCTCCGCCCAGTCCTGCGCCTCGGTGCCGCCCGCGCCGGCGTTCAGCTCCAGATAGGCGTCGTTCGCGTCGGCCTCGCCGGAAAGCAGGCTCTCGATCTCCCGCCGCTTGGCTTCCTCCGCGATCCTGGCCAGCGCCGACTCAGCCTCCGCCAGCACTGCCTGATCCTGCTCGGCTTCGGCGAGTTCCGCCAGCGTCATCGCATCCTCGGTCTCGCGCTCCAGCTTGCGGACGGCGTCGATCTGCGTCGCCAGCCGGTTGCGCTCGCGCAGCACGGCCTGGGCGGCGGCGGAATCGTTCCAAAGGCCCGGGTCCTCGGACTGGGCGTTCAGCCGTTCGAGATTTTCCAGTGAGGCATCCCAGTCAAAGATGCCTCCTCAGCAGAGCCACGCTTTGCGTGATCTGCTCGTGCAGCGCTTGAGTTTCGGCGGACATGTCAGCTTACCCGTGAAATGATGTAATCCCGGAAGGCGCGGTCAATACAACCCGCCCAGGCTTTTGTCGATATTGGCGGGCGGGGAAGGCTGACCCGGCGCGGCCGTTCCACCCGCGGCATTCGAGCCGCCGGCGGGCATCGAAGCGGCGGGCGCGGCATTCGCCGCGGCATCGGCCATGCTGCTGTTGCCCGGCGCGTTCGAGGCGAAGGGGTTCTCGGTGAAGCCGATATGGGATTGCGCCCCCGGCACCTGGCCCGGCTTGAAGGCTTCCTGCACCCTCTGGCCGTTGAAGCCGACCGTCGCGAGCGTCATGCCCAGCGGGGTGGGGAAAACCGCCACCGGCTGGCCTTTCAGCGCCACCTTCATGTACTGGTTCCAGGCCGGGCCGCAGACATTGCCGCCGGTCTGGTTCTTGCCGAGATCGCGTGGCGTGTCGAAGCCCATCCAGCAGCCGGTCACCATCTGCGGCACGAAGCCGATGAACCAGGCATCGTTGAAGTTGTTGGTGGTGCCGGTTTTGCCGGCGACGGGGCGGTGAATTCCCACCACCGCCGGGGTGCCGGTGCCGTGCTCGACCACGTTCCGCATCATCATGATCACCTGATAGACGCTGTCTGGATTGGCGAGATTCCCGCCGGGCCGCCCGATCACCGGCGGCTGATCCGGAGAGCCGTTAATGCAGTTGGCGCAGGACTGGTCCGGCGCCTGGTACAATATCTTTCCGTTCGCCGAGGTGACGCTGTCGATCAGCGAGGGGGTGACCTGCCGGCCATATTCATCCAGCGCCGCATAGCCGCGCACCATGCGCCACAGCGTCGTGTCCAGCGCGCCGATCGCCGCCGGATAGATCAGCGGCGCGTGGTGGACCACGCCGAACTTCTTGAAATTCGCCACCACGTTGGCCAGCCCCACCTGGCGGACCAGATGCAGCGTCGCGAGGTTGAGGGACTGCTCCAGCGCGTAGAAGACGGGCACCGGGCCGAGGAAGCTCATTTCGTAATTGCCGGGGCGGTAGAGCTCGCCATTGGGCATGCGCTGGGTGAAGGGTGCGTCCAGCACCGTCGCGTCCGGCTGGAGTCCCGCCTGCATGGCGGTGAGATAGTCGAAGGGCTTGATGCTGGAGCCGGGTTGGCGCATCGCCTGCAGGGCGCGGTTATAGGGGCTCAGCCGGTCGCTCCAGCCGCCCACCATGGCCAGGACCCTGCCGGTCTCGGGGTCCATCGACAGCATCGATCCCTCGATTTCCGGAATCTGCTCGAGCGCGAGGCCAGACTTTCCATGCGGGGGACCGATCATGATCACGTCGCCCGGATGCAGCATCTGCGACATCCTGACCAGGCGTGGCCCGGGATAGCCATGGATCATCGGCCGCCCCCACTGGATCGCCGCCAGGGTCAGCACGCCTTCGCGGGCGGGTTGGGTATCCGCTCCGGGGGCGTTCTGTCCCAGCCAGCCGATCCGGGCGGCGCCCGCCGTCTCCGAGATCACCACGCCCAGCCGCCAGCGCCGCCGCATGCCGGGCGGCGGATTGACCGGCGCCAGCAGCTTCGGCCAGTCGGCCGCCAGATCCGCCGCCGGAAGCCTGGTGACCGGCCCGTGGTAATAGCCGAATTGGTGATCATAGCTCTCCAGCCGGTCCCGCATCG
>DASTAF010000359.1:0-2231 GCA_035713005.1 Acetobacteraceae bacterium | reverse complement strand
CTCGATCAAGGCGGTCTGTGTCGTTCATAACGAGACATCGACCGGCGTGACCCTCCCCCTCGCCGAAATCCGCGCCGCGATCGACGCGGCGGGGCATCCGGCGCTGTATCTGGTGGATACCATCTCCTCCTTCGGCTCGATGGAATTCCGCATGGATGATTGGGGAATCGATGCCGTCGTCGGCGGCAGCCAGAAGGGGCTGATGCTGCCCGCCGGCCTCGCCTTCACCGCCGTCAGCCCGAAGGGCATGGAAGCGCATGACAGGGCACGCCTGCCGCGCTTCTATTTCGACTGGACGATGATGCTGGCGCGCCGCCATCGCAGCTTCATCGGCACTGTGCCCATCGCGCCCTTCTATGGCATGGCCGAGGCGGTGCGGCTGATCGAGCAGGAGGGGATCGAGCATGTATGGCGCCGCCATCACCGGCTTGCGGAGGCGGCGCGGCGGGCGGTTTCCGTGTGGAGCGGCAATCATGGGCCGGAATTCTTCTGCAAGGCGCGGGAGCGCCGCTCCGACTCCGTCACGGCGGTCATAGTGCCGGAAGGATACGATGCCGAGCCGGTGCGGCAGATTGCCTATGACCGGTTCAACGTCTCGCTGGGCGGCGGCCTCGGCACGCTGGGCGGCAAGGTGTTCCGCATCGGTCATCTCGGTGATCTGAACGAGGCAATGGTGCTGGGCACGCTAGGCGTGGTGGAGATGGTGCTGGCAAAGGCAGAGATTCCCCATGCCAGGGGTGGCGTTCAGGCGGCGATGGAATATCTGGAAGCCGCCTGAAGCCGTTGCGGATGATCGGGCCGCGCATGGCAATTAACTGAATCTTCATCCGGCTGCCCTAGGCTGTCCTTCCGTAGCGAAGGTTCACGGCGATGACAGCTGGCTTGGCGATGTTTCTATTGGATGCGGCGTTCCTGCTGCTGATCTGGCCTTTTTCGGCCTGGGTCGCGGTGCCAAGCCTCAATCTGCGCCAGAACGCGCTCCTGCTGCTGCCGGCGGCTATCTATCCCCTGTCCAACATGCTGTCGCTCTATGCGCTCGGCCTGTACCGGCGGGACATCATCCTCAAGACAAGGCGGGCGCTCAGCCGGATTCCGCTGGTGGTGGGCGCCGGCGCAGTCTGCGCGACCATCGCTGTCATCCTTCTTTCCATGACCCTGCTTTCGGTGCGGCACGCCCTGCACGGCCCCATACCGGCCACGCTGTTCGTCGCCGCCTCGGTCAGCTTCACCTTCTGCGGCGTGGCGGCGCGGCTACTCTTTCTCGGGCTTCGCCGCAGCGCGTTGCTGCGCCCGCGCCTGCTGGTCATCGGCGCCGGACGCCGGGCCTGGGACGTGATGTGGCTCCTGCGCAGCGAGGGGCGCAATCTCCATTATGACGTGACTTTCCTGCACAAGGAGAATTTCGGTACGGTCGATCCGCGTCTTGCTGGGGATGCCACCGTTCGGATCATGCAGACCGACCAGCCGATGCTGGAGATCGTGAAGCACTGCCGGGCCGATCAGATCGTGGTGGCGCCTGACGAACGGCGAGGCATGACGCTGGACGAGTTGATCGCCTGCAAGACAGCCGGTTTCCCGGTGCTGCAGTACATGAGCTTCCTGGAGACGGAAATCCGCCGGATCGACGTCAAGCGGCTGGACGCCTCCTGGATATTATACTCGGAGGGATTCTCCTTCGGCCTGATCGACCGGATTCTGAAACGGGCGCTCGACATCATCGTCAGCCTCATCCTGCTAACAATCTCCTCGCCCTTTCTGCTGGCCGGGATGCTGGCGGTGAAGCTCGGCGATGGCGGACCGGTCTTCTACCGCCAGACCCGGATCACCCGCGGCATGAAGCCGTTCCAGATACTCAAGCTGCGGACAATGCGAGTCGATTCGGAAGCGGGCGGCGCCGTATGGGCGGCGGCGGCAGACCGGCGGATCACCGCGGCAGGCGCCTTCCTGCGCCGCACCCGGCTTGACGAGCTGCCGCAGCTGTTCAACGTGCTGAAGGGCGAGATGTCCCTGGTGGGACCCCGGCCAGAGCGGCCGGAATTCACCCGCAGCCTCGCCGAACAGCTGCCGCTCTACAACGAGCGCCACATGGTGAAGGCCGGGCTGACCGGCTGGGCGCAGATCAACTACCCTTATGGCGCCTCACTGGACGATGCCCGCTCGAAGCTGAGCTACGATCTCTACTACGTGAAGAACTTCTCTATTTTTCTCGATGTCCTGATCATATTGCAGAC
>DASTAF010000358.1:0-2562 GCA_035713005.1 Acetobacteraceae bacterium | reverse complement strand
GCCGCGCCAGTCGGCGATGAGGGCGGCATGGCCGAGGATGATGGCGATCAGCATCGCCTTCTGCTGCCCGGTCGAGGCCTGGGCGGCGTCGAGGCCGGTCACAGCATCCTCGATATGCAGATCGGCCTTCTGCGGCGAAGGTGCCGCCCCCTCCCCGTCATGCCGGGCGCGGGCCAGTTCCGCGCGCAGCCAGTCCTCCACCGCCAGCGCCGGCTGATCGCGCAGCCGCTTGGCGATCGGGCAGGCAATGCCCAGGCGCACCGGTGGAAAGGGCGCGGTGGCGCCTTCCGCGAGGAGCGCGTTCAGCCGGTCGATCAGATCGAGCCGGGCAGCGCTGGCCGCGACCGCATGGCGCGCCATCGAATCCTCGATGATTGCGAGATAGCCGGCATCCGCCCAGGCGGTCTCCATCTGCCGGTTGCGGTTGACGGAAGCCGCCTCGAAGGAGGCGATTTCCCGCGCATGGGCCGGCTCTAATGCAACCGTCAGCCGGTCGAGGAAGCGCCGCCTTCCGGATAAGCCTTCGGTGAATAGCCGGTCCATCTGCGGCGTCAGCCAGACCGCGGAGAATTTCGCCGCGACTTCTGCCTGATTTTCCGGCGCCTGCCCATCAATGCGGAAGCTGCGCCGCTCGCTCGGCAAAGGCGGCAGGATGCCGGTGCCGAGATCGAAGCTTTCGCCTGCCCGGGTGATCCGCCCGGCGATGGCCCAGGTTCCGGAGGAGCCGGCGCGCGGCAGGGCGGCAAGCCTCGCCCCGCGCAGCCCGCGCCCCGGTGCCAGCAGGGAGATCGCCTCCAGCAGATTGGTCTTGCCGCTGCCGTTCGGCCCCGCCAGGGCGACAAGCCTGGCGCCGGGCTCCCAGGCAAGCTCCGCATAGGAACGGAAATCGGTGAGGCTGAGGCGCAGGACCCGCGTCATGCAGCAAGGGACGCGGGATCGGGCTCAGACGCGCATCGGCATCAGCACGAAAACCGCCGTCTGGTCTCCGGCATCGCGCACCAGGGTCGGTGCCGCGCCGTCGGCGAAACAGAATTCCACCTGCCCCATGATCTGCTCCGTCACGTCATTCAGGAAGCGTGCCTGAAAGCCGATCTCCAGCGGGCCGGAATCATAGCTCACCTGCTCGCCATCCAGTTCCTCGGATGCAGTGCCCTGGTCCGGGCTGGTCGCGGAAAGCACCAGCAGGTCGCGCGCCACCGAGAGCTTCACCGGCTTGTGGCGTTCCGAGGTGATGGCGGAGACGCGCGCCACGGCATCGGAAAAATCTTTCTTGCCGACCCGCAGGATCTTGTCGTTGCCGACGGGGATCACCCGGTTGTAGTCGGGATAGGTGCCGTCGATCAGCTTGCTGGTCAGCCGCATGGTGCCGAGATTGAACTGAATCCGGGTTTCCGACAGCGCCACCTCGACATCGCCGCTGATCTCGTCCAGCAGTTTGCGCAGTTCGTTCACCGTCTTGCGCGGGACGATGACGCCGGGCATGCCGGAGGCGCCATCCGGCAGCGGCTCATCCACCCGGGCCAGACGGTGCCCGTCGGTCGCCACCGCGCGCAGCACCGGGGTGCCTTCGGCCTCGGCGGTGTGGAGATAGATACCGTTGAGGTAGTAGCGGGTTTCCTCGGTGGAGATGGCGAAGCGGGTACGGTCGATCAGCCCGCGCAGCGAATGCGCCGGAATGTTGAAATGATGGCTGAGGCGGCCGGCATCGAGCTTGGGAAACTCATCGGTCGGCAGCACGACGAGGCTGGTCGCGTAGCGCCCGGCGCGAAGGGCGAGCTGCGAGTTGCCGCCGGGATGATCGAGCTCAACCTCGGCATGCTCGGGCTGGCGGCGGACGATTTCATAAAGCGTCGCGGCCGGGGCGGTGACCGCGCCATCGCGCGACGCGGATGCCGCGACATCCTCGATCAGGGCAATCTCCAGGTCGGTCGCAGCGATGGTGAGCTGCCCCTCGCGCACAGTGAACAGGGCATTGGCGAGGATGGGGATGGTGTTGCGCCGTTCCACCACGTTCTGAACATGGGCCAGCGATTTCAGCAGCGTTGCCCGATCCACCTTGAGCTTCATATCGTCCTTCCTGCCATCCTGCCTGCTTGTTTATCCGGCGCCATGGCGATTCTCTCTCGAGTCTTACATCTCCCATAGGCCAGTTCCGCCCGCAATAGATGCCCGTGGATGACAGTCGGCCCGGACCGGGCTATGCGACGGGCGGCGCCGGTGCCGCTCCGCAACATTCGTATCGGGTTTGTCCATGACGACTATTCCCCCGCCCGCTATGGCCAATGGACGGCGGCTGCCCAATGCCTGGGATGTCGCGGCGATCCTGCTCGTGCTCGGCATCCTGATCGGGGTCGTCAATGTCGCGCGCGGCACGCTGATGCCGATTTCGGCGCACACGCATATCCATCTCGGCCCGGCCTATCTGCCGGATTATGCCGTCCGCACCACGCTTCGCATGTTCGCGGCGCTGGTCGCCTCCCTGATCTTCACCTTCACCGTGGCGACGCTGGCGGCGAAAAGCCGGCATGCCGCCATCATCGTCCTGCCGATGCTGGACATACT
>DASTAF010000357.1:0-2131 GCA_035713005.1 Acetobacteraceae bacterium | reverse complement strand
CCAAGCACATCTTCGGCATCATGCATGTGTCATCTCCCAAAGGGCCATGGCCGAGCCGCGCCTAGGCCCCGGGCGCGACAGGGCATCGACCAGCGATTTCAGGCTGGCCAGGTTGTGCACCGGACGGAACTCATCGACATGCGGCAGCATGGCCCTCGCCCCCTGGGATTTCGGCGCGAATCCCTCGAACCGCAAGAGCGGGTTGAGCCAGATCAGTCGCCGCGAGGAACGGTGCAGGCGCGCCATGTTCTCGGCCATGCCCCTGGCGCCCTCGCGGTCCAGCCCGTCGGTAACCAGCAGCACCACGGCGCCCTGTGCCAGCACGCGCCGGGCCCAGCGGCGGTTGAAGGTCTCCAGCGCCTCGCCGATGCGCGTGCCGCCGGACCAGTCCGGCACCAGTGCGGAAACCGCCTCGAAGGCAACTTCCGGGTCCCGCCCGTGCAGTTGCCTCGTGATGTTGGTCAGCCTGGTGCCGAAAAGGAAGACCGAGACGCGGTCCCGGTCATTCGCCACCGCATGCAGGAAATGCAGCAATATCTGGGCGTAACGCGCCATGGAGCCGGATATGTCGCAAAGCACCACCAGGGGCGGTGGCCGGGTGACGGCATCGCGCCGGGCGATGCCGAGAATCTCGCCGCCGCTGCCGAGGCTGCCCCTGATCGTGCGCCTGAAATCGAGCCTGCCCCGCGCGGCAGGCCGGGCGCGCCTCGTGCGGGTGGCATCCAGCGGCAGGCGCAGAGTGCGTATCTCTGCCTTGGCGGCGGCAATTTCCGCCGCGCTCATCGCCTCGAAATCCAGTGTCTCCAGCCGCTCCCGGCCGCTATAGGTGAGCACCGCGTCGATCTCGCGCGGAGCCTCCTCCGGGCGGGAGGGACGATCACGCGAGGCGGCCATGGCTTCGGCGATGCGGCGGCTGCCGGGCAGCGCCCGTTCCTCCTGCGGTGCCCGGCCCTCCATTCCCGCCAGCATGGCGGCGAAGCGGGCGGCGTCCGGATTGCGCCAGAACAGGGAGAAGGCCTGGTCGAACAGCGCCAGATGCTCGTGCCGGCGCACCATCACCGCGCGCAGGGCAGCCTGCACCGTGCACCGGTCCGCGATATCGACATGGGTGAGGGCTTCCGCCGCCGCGATGGTCTCGGCGGGGCCGACCGGCAGCCCGGCGCGGCGCAGCAGCCGGACGAAATGCATGAGGTTGACGGCGAGCAGCCCCTCCGTGCTGGCCCCGCTCATGCCGCGCGCGCGGATTCCTTCGCCGCGCCCACCAGCCGGGCGATCTCGCCGCCCTGCAGCTTCGCGATGTCGTCCTGGTATTTCAGCAGGACCCCCAGCGTGTCCTGCACCGCGCCGGGCGCCAGTTCCTGCTGGTCTAGCGCCATCAGCGCCGCCGCCCAGTCGATGGTCTCGGCCACGCCGGGAAGCTTGAACATGTCCATCGAGCGCAGCTTCTGGGCGAAGGCCACCACCTCGGCGGTAAGCTTCTCCGGGACATGCGGCACCTTGGCACGCAGGATCGCCCGCTCGCGCGCCGCATCCGGATAATCCACCCAATGATAGAGGCAGCGCCGGCGGATCGCGTCATGCACCTCACGGGTGCGGTTGGAGGTGATGATGACAACGGGCGGAACCGCCGCCCGCAGCGTGCCGAATTCCGGAATGGTGATCTGAAAGTCCGCGAGCAGCTCCAGCAGGAAGGCCTCGAAGGGCTCGTCCGCCCGGTCCAGCTCGTCGATCAGCAGGATGGCGGGCGCCGCCTCGGGATCGATGGCGGAAAGCAGAGGCCGGGCGAGCAGGAACTCGCGGGCGTAGATATCCCGCGCCAGCGCCGCGCGATCCGCCTCAGCCGCTGATTCCGCCAGGCGGATGGCCATGAGCTGCCGCGCATGGTCCCATTCATAGGCGGCGGCGGAAAGGTCCATGCCGTCATAGCATTGCAGCCGGACCAGCCGCCGCGCCAGCCCCGCCGCCAGCACTTTGGCGATTTCGGTCTTGCCGGTTCCCGGCTCGCCTTCCAGGAAGAGCGGCCTGCCCATCGCCAAGGCGAGATGAACGCTCGTCGCCAGCGCCCGGTCCGCCACGTAATCCCCGGCCGCGAGCAGGGCCGCCGTCGCTTCGACCGAGGCGGGCGTCATCA
>DASTAF010000356.1:0-4147 GCA_035713005.1 Acetobacteraceae bacterium | reverse complement strand
CACGAAATCGGCGTAGGCGACCTTCCAGGCGCCGCCGTGATGCGGCGCCTCGACGATCTCCTCCTTGCGGATGATCGGAGCCGGACGCTGATTGCTCAGCGCGCCTCCGCCTTTTCTGCCTGCCTTGCCTCGTGCCGCCATAAATTGTTCTGCCTCTTCTCGGGGCAGTCTTGGCGGCAACCTGTTAACAAAGACTGAAGCCGAATCGCCTTATTTCGCAAGTGCTTGCGTCAGCGCCGTCGGATCGGCGTTACCGCCGGACAGGACGATTCCCACCACTTTCCCCTTGGCCGCGAAGCTTCGCGCCAGGATGGCGGCGAGTGCCACCGCCCCTCCGGGCTCGACCACCAGCTTGAGATGGCTGAGCGCGAAGCCCATGGCGCGCATCACGGCATCATTCGAGACGACGAGGGCGCCGGCGAGAAGGCGCCGGTTGATCTCGAAGGTGAGCATGCCGGGCATCGGAGACATGAGCGCGTCGCACAGCCCGGAGCCGCTGCCGTCATTGGCGAGGCGCGTCCCGGCCCGCAGCGAGCGCGCGGTATCGTCCCACCCTTCGGGCTCCACGGCGAACACCGCCGTGGCGGGGGAGACGGAGCTGAGGGCGAGGGCGCAGCCGGCGGTCAGGCCGCCGCCGCCGGTGCAGACCAGCAGCGCATCGAGCGCGAGTCCCGCCGCCTTCGCATCCGCCGCCAGCTCCAGCGCCAGCGTCCCCTGGCCCGCGATGACATCCGGGTGGTCGAAGGGCGGGATCAGCACCGCTCCGCTCCGCTCGACCGCGGCTCTCCCGATCGCCTCCCTGTCCTCCGTCGCCCGGTCGTAGCTGATGATCTCGGCGCCCCAGCGGGCGGTGGAATCGCGCTTGATGGCCGGAGCGTCGGCGGGCATGACGACGGTCGCCCGCATGCCCAGGCTGGCGGCGGCGCAGCTGATCGCCTGCCCGTGATTGCCGGAGGAATAGGTCACCACGCCGCGGGCGCGCTCCTCGGGGGAAAGCCGCAGCAGGGCGTTGGTCGCGCCGCGCAGCTTGAAGCTGCCGGTGCGCTGCAGCGGTTCCGCCTTGATCAGAACCGTCGCTTCCGTTTCGGCGTCGAGCAGGGGAGAGCGCAGCATGGGGGTGCGCACGATATGGTCCGCGATGCGGGATTGCGCCGCGTGAACGTCATCGGCGGTGGGAAGCTTCATCGTCCAGCCCTCACGATGCCCCGGTAAGGCGGGGCGGGGATTTCATAAATTCGGTAGCCGGAAATGGTCTGGCCGCCGCGCCGCCGCGCCGCCGCGCCGACCAGCCTGGCGCCCTTGAGGATCGGCGGGCCGCGCCGGTCCGGCTGGATCAGGAGCCCGGTCGCTCCGGCCAGGCTGCTTGAAGAGGCCAGGCTTAGATAGTGCCAGCGCCCGCTATAGCCGATCACGGTGATATCCTGGGGAAGGTCATGGGAAAGCTCCGCTATGGTGGCATAATCCGGGGCGGTGACAAAGCGGGCATGGCGGCGTTCCGCCTCGCGCGCCACCGCCCGCGCCAGCCCGTGCCAGCCGGCGAGCTGAAGCGCGGTCGGGTCCCTCCGCGCGGGCAGGGGAAGGGGCGCCGCGATCGCCTGGGCGTAAACCAGCAAGGTGATGATAAAGCCGAGGCAGGCTGCCGGGATCATCCAGCGCCGCATCGTCCTGCCCGCCATGCCGGCGGCGGCCAGCGCGGCGCCGGGATAGAGGATGGCCGGCCAGTTCGGCTGCACCGAGCCGCTGAGCGTGTGTTCGAGGAACACCGCCCCCGGCAGGAGCACCATGAAGGCGAGCAGCCTCGCCTCCGGCGTGGATGCGCGCGCCGCCCTCCAGGTGCCGAGCGCCATCAGCAGGGCGATGATCGGCGTGGCGAGGCCGATCTGCCCGCCGATGAAGGAGCCGAGAAAGGAGAGGCTGTGCACGGCGTTGAAATGCGTCACCCGCCCGCCCTGCTTCAGGAAGCTCGCCCAGCCGTGCCGCGCGTTCCACAGGATCACCGGCAGGAACAGCAGGAAGCCGAGGATCATGCCCGCCCAGGGCAGGGGGCGCGCCAGCGCCTTCCGTCCCGCCGGGAAGCTGAGCAGCCAGAGCCCCGCCGCGGCGATCAGCAGCAGGCCGGTATATTTCGAGTCAAGCGCCAGCCCCGCCGCCGCCCCGGCCGCCAGCCACCACCGGTCATCGCCGCTCCTGATCCAGCGGGCAAGGGCGGCGATTCCCGCCGTCCAGAACAGGATCAGCGGCGTGTCGGGCGTGGTGATGACGGCGCCGGCCCCGAGTACGAGGGTGGCGTTCAGCAGGATCGCCGCCAGGATTCCCGCGTCCCGCCGGGGAAATAAATCCTCGCCCGCCCGCCAGATCAGCACCGAGCCCAGCGCCGCCGCGAGAGGGGAGAGCAGGCGGATGCCGAAGGGCGAGGGGCCCGCCAGCGCCGTTCCGCCGCGAATCCAGAACGCCACCATCGGTGCGTCGTCGTAATATCCGGCCTGCAGGTGCTGCGACCACAGCCAGTAATAGGCTTCGTCCGGCGCCAGCGGCACCAGCGCCGCGGCGATCAGGCGGAACAGGGTGAGCGCGGCCAGGGCACCCAGCCAGAGCCGGGCATTCACCTGACGCGCCAGACCAGGGTGGAGGACACCGCGTAATTCCACACCACCCCCACCGCCGCGCCGGTGGCGCTGGCGAAGAGGCTGTCGGAGTGCCCGTTATAGAGCGAGCGCGCGATGCCGATATTGGCGATCGCTCCCAGCCCGCACACCAGCATGAACAGGGCCAGGCCCGGCCAGAACCGCGCCCCCCGCAGCCGCGCGTTGCGATAGGTGAGCGCATTGTTGAGCTGGAAATTCGCCACCATCGCGACGACGGTGCCGGCGGCCTGGGCGGCGGCGAAGGCGAGGCCGGCATAATGCGCCGTCTCCATGACCGCGAGGTTGATCAGCACCCCGACCGCCCCCACCAGGGCGAAGGCGATGAAGCGCGGCGGCACCAGCCCGCCGAGCGCCTTGTCGATCAGCAGGCCGGCGAACTGCACGAGCACCAGCGCGTCCAGCTTGCTTTCCCCGGCGGCCCTGGGGCGGAAGCGGTAGGGAATCTCGGCGATGCGCAGCGGCCCTGGCGCGGCCAGGATGAGGTCGAGCAATATCTTGAACCCCTGCCCGGTGAGGCGGCGCGCCAGGCGCTCGAACAGTTCCTGCCGCAGCATGAAGAAGCCGCTCATCGGGTCCGATATCTGGGTGCCGGTGACCGTCCGGGCCAGCCGGATGCCGGCCGTCGAAAGCCGCACCCGCCATGGCGAGGCGAGGCCGGCGCTGTCTCCGCCCTCCACATGCCGGCTGCCGACGGCAAGCTCCGCCCCGGCTTCGAGCGACGCCATCATGGCGGGCAGCCTGGTCTCGTCATGCTGGAGATCGCCGTCGATGACCGCCACATAGGCCGCCGAGGAGGACAAGGCACCCTCGATCACCGCGGAGGACAGGCCGCGCCGCCCGATCCGGCGGATGCAGCGGACCCGCCGATCCGTCCGCGCCAGCCGCCGCGCCTCCTCGGCGGTGCCGTCCGGACTGTCGTCATCGACGAAGATCACCTCCCAGTCGATGCCGGTCAGCGCGGCGTCGAGCAGCCCCACCATGGGGGCGACGTTCGGCCGCTCCCTGTAGCAGGGCACGATGACGCTGAGGGATGACGACGGCGATTTTTCCGGCGCTTCCGCGCCCGGTTCGGCCATGGCGGGATTACAGCGCTTCCAGCACCGCCTCGGCGCGGCTCACCTCGAATCCGCCCGCCGACTCCACGGCGAGATGGGTGACCACCCCATCCTTCGCGATCAGCGCGTAACGCTGGCTGCGCATGCCCAGTCCCCGCGCCACCAGGTCAAGCTCCAGGCCCAGTGCCTGGGTGAAGGCGCCGGAGCCATCGGCCAGCATGGTGATCCTGCCGTCGATGTTCTGGGACTTCGCCCAGGCATCCATCACGAACACATCGTTCACGGCAAGGCAGACGATCTCGTCCACACCTTTCGCCTTGAGTGCGTCGTATTGCTCCAGAAATCCCGGCAGATGCTTGATGCTGCATGTGGGCGTGAACGCACCGGGCACCGCGAAGAGCACGACCGTCTTGCCGGCGAAGAGCGCGCCGGTGTCGATCTCGCGGG
>DASTAF010000355.1:0-5255 GCA_035713005.1 Acetobacteraceae bacterium | reverse complement strand
CCCTCGATCACCACCCGGCCGCCGCCCGGCTCATAGATGCCGGCAAGGCTGCGCAGCAGCGTGGTCTTGCCGGCGCCGTTCGAGCCGATCAGCCCCAGCCGGTCGCCGCTCCTGAGGTCGAAGGAGACATCCCGCACCGCCTGCACCACCAGCCTGTGCCTTCCATCCTGCCCCAGCCGGCCGGATGCGGCGGCGAAGACGGTCTTCTTCAGGCTGCGGCTCTCGCCATGATAGAGCGGGAAGTCGATCGAGAGATGCTCGGCGAGCAGACGGGTCATGGCCGCCTCACACCCAGAAGGCGATGCGCCCGCGGGCGCGGATGAAGAACAGCATGGTCGCCAGGATCAGCACCCCCGAATAGCCCAGCGCGCTGCCCCAGGTGGCGAGGCTCGGCATCTGGTTCAGCAGGGGAGCGCGGACGATTTCGAGCAGCGCATAGAACGGGTTCCAGTTCAGCAGGATCACCCCGATGCCCCGGTGCTTGAGCACGTCCGGGCTCCAGATGATCGGGCTGACGAAGAAGGCGATCTGCATCACGCTGGCGACGATGGGCGGAACGTCCCTGAAGCGGGCGCAGAACCCGCCGAGCAGGATCGAGATTGCCAGCCCGTCGACGATCCAGAGCAGGAAGCCCGGCAGCGCCATGGCGGCCACCCTGCCCGGCCAGCTTTGCATGATCGCGAACACCACCACGATCACGACGATATTGTGCGCGAGGATCAGCAGGTTGCGCACCAGCACTCGGGCCGCGTGCAGGGAAAGCGGCATCCGCATGGCGCGGATCATCGCCTCGGCGGTGGTGTAGCCGGTGCAGCCATCGGTCACCAGCGCGTTGATGAAGTTCCACAGCACCAGAGACAGCGAGAGGAACGGCAGATAGGTGTGGATATCGGTGTGGAAGAGATGCGAATAGACGAAGCCAAGCGCCCCCACCATCACCGCCGTGGACAGAGTGAGCCAGAACGGGCCGAGCACCGAACCCCGGTAGCGCAGCCTGATATCGAGGAATCCCAGCGACCAGACCAGGCGCCACAGGCTTGCGGCATTGCGGATATCGGCGAATGCCAGCCTGACATGCTGCGGCCAGCCCAGCCCGGCATTGATGACCAGCCTGCCACCGTGCTGGGCCTGGACCGGAAGGAGCGCTTCGGATGTATCCTGATCCGAACCGCGCGGAACCACGCTCGTGCTCATTTTTCGATACCCATTCGCCGCCGATACAGGAAGCAGAGTGGCGCTTCAACCAAATCAGCCGCAGCTTGCTTCAATTTCACATCAAAGGCCCGCCCCGCGCTGGCCGCGCCGCGCCGGCTTCCCGCATCAGCTCAGCGGGCGCAGCCTTGTATCAACACCGCGGACGATCCGCACATGCTCGCCGAGGCGGAAGGCGTTCGGCACCGGTTCGATCACCGAGATCACCCGCCCGTCATCCTGCCGGACGATGAACTCAGTCGCCGGAGCCATGACCATCCCTTCGGTGGCCGGCGCCCCCAGCGCGCCCAGCACGCCATTCTCGCCTCCGGCGATCTGCAGGATCACCTGGCGCGCCGACAGGATGATCCCCTGCGCCGAAGGATGGTGAATGGCGGGCGGCGCCATCGCGCTGCTCGCATGGCCGGTGGCGCAGCCCACGAGCGCCAGCAGCAGCGGCAACGCCCCTATTTGTCCGAATCCGGCCCATCGCGTCATGGCGGCTCCTTCCCCGCCAGTATAAGGCACCACCTTGCGGGGACGCCACGGAAATTTCATCGCCTCTGACGGAACGTGAGGAAAAATCGTGCTTCCTTTCAAAACTTTATTGCCATGAATCCGCCGCTAAGTTAGGGGGTTATTGCAGGGTCTTCATACGAGGATCAAAACACAGGCGGCGCTTTAATAAATCGGTAAGTACCAGCCGTGATAAGCAGAGCGGCAAGCTGGGAGACGTGAAGGCGATGGCGGATTGCGACATGATGGCGGGACCGAAGCTCCTGCCGGCGAACGGGCGCGTTCTTTTGCAGACAGCCCTGGGTTTCGCCGCGCTGGCCCTGCTTTCCGCCTGCGCATCGAGCGGGCCACAGGCCAGCCCGACGGCGCAGGCCGATTACTATGCCGCCCATGCACCGGGGAACTACACGCCGCCTGGCCCTGCCAGCGATCCCTGGGGGCCCTATATCCGGCTCGCCTCCGAGCGGTTCAACGTGCCGCAGCCCTGGATCCGGCAGGTGATGCGGGTCGAGTCGGGCGGGCACGAGTACATGAACGGCCATCTGACCATCTCCGGCGCCGGAGCGATGGGGCTGATGCAGCTCGAACCTGGAACCTATCAGGAAATGGCCGCCCGCTACGGGCTGGGCCCGGACCCGTTCAACCCGTACAACAACATCATGGCCGGCGCGGCCTACATCCATGAGATGTATCAAATCTACGGCTCGCCCGGTTTCCTCGCCGCCTATAATGCCGGGCCGGGCCGGCTGGATAATTATCTCGACTATCACGAGCCGCTGCCGGACGAGACCCGCAACTACGTCGCGATGATCGGGCCGCGAATCGAGGGCATATACCCGTCCCGGCGCTCCGAGGGCGACATGCTGGCGATGAACCAGCTGCCGACCCATATCGCGCCCGGCCTGCGGCCCGATGTGCAGGTGGCCAGCACCGAGTCGCTGAATGCCCGGTCGCTCGCCGCCCATCCGGCGGTGCAGAACACGAGCGCCATCCCGCTCCCCACTCCCGCGCCGCTGCCCGCAGCGCCCCAGCCGGCCGCGCCGGCGCCCGCTCCGGTGGAGGTTGCCGCCCTGGCGCCGCCGCCGAGCTTCGAGCGGCCCGCCTATGCGCCGCCCGCCCGCATCGCAGCGCCGCCCCGGCGCCGCTTCGCGCTCATTCCCACCGCCGAGGCCGCGGCGCCGCCGCCACGCCTGGAAACCGCCTCGCTCAATACCGGCAGCGGCTGGGCGGTTCAGGTGGGCGCCTACAACACGCCCGCCAAGGCGCGGGCAGCTCTTGGCATCGCGGAACTCTCTGCGGTCAGTTCCTTGATCCATGGTCAGCCGGTGGTGGATTCGGTGAGCACGCCGCGCGGCATGTTCTACCGCGCGCGCTTCGTGCATCTTCCGCATGAGGCGGCGATCAGCACCTGCAACCGGCTCTCAGGCAGCTCGACCGGCTGCATGGTCATCTCGCCGGACGCGCAATCCTAAAGAGGCTTCACCAGGTCGCGCCGGGCGGTTGCCGCGATCAGCGTATTGTCCAGCAGGCAGGCGATGGTCATCGGCCCGACTCCGCCCGGCACCGGGGTAACCGCCCCCGCCACCTCCAGCGCCTCCGCGAAGGCGACGTCCCCGACCAGGCCGCCCGCTTCCGCCCGGTTGATGCCGACATCGATCACGGCGGCGCCTGGCGCGATCCAGTCGCCCCGGACCATCCCGGCGCGGCCCACCGCGGCGATCAGGATCTCGGCGCGGCGGCATTCGGCGGCCAGATCGCGGGTGCGGGAATGGGCGATGGTGACGGTGGCGTCCGCTCCGGTCAGCAGTGCCGCCATCGGTCGCCCGACGATCGCCGAACGGCCCAGCACCAGCGCCCGCGCTCCCGCCACCGCGATGCCTGCCTCCGCCAGCAGCAGCATGACGCCGCGCGGCGTGCAGGGAATCAGATGCGGCCGCCCCAGCGCCAGCGCCGCGACATTGTCGGGATGGAATCCATCCACGTCCTTGGCGGGATCGATGGCCCGGATCACCGCCTCCGTTCCGATGTGAGGCGGCAGCGGCAACTGCACCAAAATCCCATCGACTGAGACATCCGCGTTCAGTTCCGCGATCACGCCGAGCAGTTCCGCCTCGCCGACCGTCTCCGGCAGGCGGATCACCCGGGAGAGGAACCCGGCATCGCGCGCGGCGCGCTCCTTGTTCCGCACATAGACGGCGCTCGCCGCCGCATCCCCCACCAGAACGACCGTCAGCCCCGGCTGATAGGGCAAGACCGCAACCTTTCGCCCGATTT
Source organism: Acetobacteraceae bacterium (assembly GCA_035713005.1). Lineage (GTDB taxonomy): Bacteria > Pseudomonadota > Alphaproteobacteria > Acetobacterales > Acetobacteraceae > Acidiphilium. The sequence continues at coordinate 1,274 of DASTAF010000355.1, read as the reverse complement.
GCGCCCGCAGCGCCGCCGCGATGCCCTTGCCGTCGATGATACGCGCCGGCACGCTAGAATCCGCTGCCGGACATCACGATCCGGACATAGAGGCTGGTCAGGAACATCTCCAGCGCCTCCAGCACGATGATCGCGATGACCGGGCTGATATCGATGCCGCCCAGATTGGGCAGGAACTGCCGGATCGGCGCCAGGGCGGGCTCGCTCAGCCGGTAGAGGAAATCGCCGATCTGATAGACGATGCGGTTGCGCGTATCGAGCACGCCGAACGCCGCCAGCGTGCTGAAGATCGCCGCGGCGATCAGCACATAGATGTAGATCTGGATCAGTTCTTCGACCAGCCAGAAGATCGAGCCTAGCAAGACGGCCTCCATGAGCACTGCAAGCGGGTTAGCGAAGCCGGAACCGTTATGCAATCTTCGCCTTCGCACCCTCCGGTGCTTGACTTCCTTCGGTGGTTGCGCGATTCCCCCCGCACCGGGATGGGGCTGTAGCTCAGTTGGGAGAGCGCCTCGTTCGCAATGAGGAGGTCAGGGGTTCGATTCCCCTCAGCTCCACCATCCCGATCACTGTACCGGACATCCATGCGGGACCCCACCAGGAACGCGGCCTTTACGCTGATCGCGGCCGTGCTCGACAGGCACGTGTCGCTCGACGCCGCGCTGGCGGAGATGCGCGATCCGGAAACGCGCGCCCTGGAGCCGCGCGACCGGGCGGCCGCGCACCGCATCGCCGCCGCCGTCCTCCGCCATCTGGGCACTCTGGACGCGGTGCTGGACATCCATCTGGCGAAGGCGCCTCCCATTCCCGTGCGGCATGTGCTGCGGATCGGCGCCGTCCAGGCGCTCTTCCTCGGCGCGCCCGCCCATGCGGCGGTGAGCACGGCGGTGGAGCTGGCGCGGTCGCGGCGGCTGGAGAAATTCGCCGGACTCGTCAATGCGGTGCTGCGCAAGCTGGCACGCGAGGGCGCGCAGCCGCTCGAGGAACTCGATATGCCGAGGCTGGACACGCCCGGCTGGCTCTGGACTGCCTGGGGAGCGCGTGCTCGCGACATCGCCCTGGCGCATCAGGCCGAGGCGCCGCTCGATCTCACCCTGGCGCCGGGCAGAACGGCTCCCGAGGGCGGAACCCTCTTGCCCACCGGCTCGGCCCGCTATCCAGCCGGCACCGATGTCACCGCCCTGCCGGGCTTCGAGGCGGGAGATTTCTGGGTGCAAGATGCCGCCGCCGCCCTTCCCGTCCGGCTGCTGAAGCCGCGCCAGGACGAGCGGGTG
>DASTAF010000354.1:0-3026 GCA_035713005.1 Acetobacteraceae bacterium | reverse complement strand
TGAAGATCGGCACCGGCTACCGGATCGATGGGACGGAATTTCATCATCTGCCCCCCGGCGTCGCGGCGCAGGCAAAGGCGGAGCCGATCTACGAGACGATCGAGGGCTGGTCGGGCTCGACGCGCGGTGCCCGCTCCTGGGCCGATCTGCCGGCCCAGGCGATCAAGTATATCCGGCGCATTGAGGAACTCGCGGAATGTCCGGTGACACTGCTTTCCACCAGCCCGGAACGTGACGACACGATTTTGATGCAGGACCCGTTCGCGAATTAGGCTTCAGCCGCCCTTTGTAGCGCGAACACCCTGAGCGCGGAGGCGAGCGGCGTGGCGGGGTTGCGCCCGCCATCGACTTCCGCGATCAGGCTGGCGAGCGATCCGCCATTGCGCCCCGCGATCGCCTCCAGGGCCGCCCAGAACTCGGCTTCCAGCGCGATGCTCGTCCGGTGGCCCGAAAGGGCAATGCTACGCTTGACCAGCACGTCACTTGCGGTTGAGCGAATAGAGCAGGGCCGGGAGGAAGATGAAGGTCGAGATCAGCACCGCGGCCAGGCTGAGCAGCAGAACCTCGCCCATGCTGGCCGTTCCCCGGTCGTGCGAGGCGGCGAGGGAGCCGAAGGCCGTTCCGGTGGTGAGGGCGGAGAACAGAACCGCCCGCGCCGTCGCCGAGCCGAGCAGATGCTTCATCCCCGCCCGCCAGTTCATCACGAAATAGACGTTGAACGACACCCCCACCCCCAGCAGCAGCGGCAGGGCGATGATGTTCGCGTAATCGACTGAAATACCGGCGAGCTTCGCGAACAGCGCCGTCAGCAGCGCGGAGAGGGTAAGCGTGACCACCACCAGCCCGGCATCCCGCGCCGAGCGAAGAACGAAGAACAGGATCAGCGCGATGGCGATCGCCGCCAGCGCCGCGGCTTCGCGGAAGGCGGTCAGGATCGTCTTGGCGGTGGCCACCGTCGTCACCGCCGGGCCGCTGGCCAGGGGCGCCACCGCCTTCACCATGCGCACGAACTTCCACAACCCGGCGGAGGTTTCGGCGGTGGTTTTCGGGACGATCTGAATCCGCACCTGCCCGTCCGGAAGGAACCAGTCCCGCTTGATGTTGGCGGGAAGGTTGGCGAAGGTGATGCGGGAGGCGGAAAGTGCCTCCGTCAGCCGCTGCAACTGGCCGGGGAGGAATTCGGTCAGCGCCGCGTTCATCGCCATGATCTGCTTGTCCGAGGCGGACTTGATGATGTTCAGCGACTTACCGATGCCGAGCAGCGGCGAATCCGGCGCAAGCTTGGAAGCGGCCTGGGCGATCAGGGCCGCGGCCTTGGCCGCCGCGGCGCGCAGCCGGTCCGGCGTGACGGGGGGCGGGGTTCCGGCGGCGAAGGTGGGGGCCAGAATCTGCTGCGTTTGCGCGATCATCGCCAGCTTCGGCCCCTGGTTCGCGGGGATGAAGGTGCCGCCCGAGATCACCTGCGCAACCTCGGACAGCTTGCCCAGGCGCTCGCTCAGCGCCTTCGCGTCGGGCAGGTTTTTCGCCAGGATATCGACATAGAACGGATTGGTGATGGACTTGCCAAGCAGGGATTTCAGCGTGCGCATCGCCTCGCTGTTCGGGTTCTGGGTATCCAGTGGATTGGCGTCGAAATTGAGGGTGGCGACCGAGGCAATTCCCGCCAGGGCCAGAATCCCGAATATGACGAGGATCAGCCGGCGGTGCCGTATGACTCCGGTATCGGCATAATCGCCGAGGGCGAAGCCGATGCGCTCGGATTCCGGCAGCGGATGGGTGAGGGAGAGCAGGGCCGGCAGCAGCGTTATGGTGCAGAAGAAGGCGATGATCATGCCGACGCCCGCGATCAGCCCAAGTTCCGCGACGCCGACGAAGCTGGTCGGCACGAAGGCAAGAAACCCGCAGGCGGTGGCGATGGAGGCGAGGGCAATCTGCCCTCCCGCTTCGTTGGCGGTGCCAAGAAGGGCGAGCGCCGGATCGTTCACCCGCCGGCGCACATCGCGCAGGCGGACGCAGAACTGAATCGCGAAATCGACCGCCAGCCCGACGAACAGGATGGCGAAGGCGACCGAGATCAGGTTGAGCTTGCCGATGGCGATGCCGGCGAAGCTGATGGTGAGCGCCAGCCCGGCGATGAGCGTGACGAGGATTGGCAGGATCATCCGCCAGGAACGGACGGCGAGCAGCAGCCACAGGGTGATCAGCGCGATGCTGATGACCAATCCCACCACCATCCCCTGCTTGAGGCTGGCGAACTGCTCGTCGGAGAGTGGAATTTGCCCCGTATAATTCACCGTCGCCTGTCCCGCCTTTACCCCCGGAAGGGAGGCGGCGATACGGCGCAGCGCGGCGGTCGCCTGCCCGCCGGGTTCCAGCGAGCCATGGTTCAGAACCGGATGGATCAGGACGAAGCTGTCATTGCCGCTGTCGCTCGCCAGGCCGGGAGCGAGCAGGGATTGCCAGGAGAGCGGCTGCGGATGGCCGGAAGCGGCCTTGGCCAAGGCGGCGTTGAAGGCATCGAGCTGCTTCTGGTAGGGAGCGAGATTGGCCTGCCCGGCCGCGACGCCCTGCGCCATCAGGCCGAGCGCGTTGAACAGCCCGGCGGCCGAGGGGTCGGCCGAAAGCTGGCCGAGGAAAGGCTGCGCGGAGACGATCGAGTTGAGCAGGGCGGCGAGCCGTTTCTGCGGCAGCAGGAGCAACCCGTTGCGGCGGTAGAAACGCCCGGTGCCGGGCTGGGCGACGCTCTTGAAGTGCCGCTTGTCCAGCATTGCCCGCGCCGCCAGTTCCGCCGCAGTTCGGTCCGCCTCCTCGGGGGTGGAGGCACGCACCACGACCACGATCAGGTTGTTGAATTGCGGAAATTCCCGGTCGAACCGGATCTGCTCCTGCCGCCAGGGCAGCGAGGCGGCGAAGAGATGATCGGTGTCGGTGTCGATCGAAAGGTGCCGGGCCGCATAGGTCATGCCGCCGGCGATCAGCACCAGGAAAAGCAGAATCACGAAGGGCGTGCGGCGGCGGCTGAAATC
>DASTAF010000353.1:0-5718 GCA_035713005.1 Acetobacteraceae bacterium | reverse complement strand
AGCAGCGGCGCCGCCTCCCACTCCACCGATTGCAGGTCGGGATGCGGGGCGACGACCAGCTCCCCCGGCAGGTTCTGCGACTTCAGGTAATCGGCGATGGCGGGCGGCAGGGCCGAGGCATCCGGCACCCGCGCGATGGTGACGTATTCCCGCTCCGCCATGCGGATGAACAGCTCGATCTGCTCGGCATGGCTGATCGCGGTGCGGGCGGGGATGATCTGGCGCGGATGGGATGCGAGCCGCTGGCGCAGCATGGCCTGCTGATCGGGCGGCAGGGTGCCGCGCTTCAGCCCGCGCCGGATATTGCCCAGGATCGCCGCCTTGCTGGCCTCGTTGGACTTCATTGGCGGCCTCCGCGCTTCTGCCTGGCATAGGCGGCGAAGAAGGTCTCGCCCTCCGGCGCCGGCATGTCGCGCGCGCTGGTCCAGGCGCCGGCGAAAGGCAGCTTGCTGAAGCTGCCGCGCTTGCGCCCCGCGACGCTCAGCGCCGCCGCCACCGCCTTCGTCGCCGCCCGGTACAGCGCCGGGCGCCGGGCGAAATACCCCCACAGCCGGATATTGCTGCGCATCGTCGCCGGCGTCAGGTGCCGCTCGAACTCGCGCTCGCGCCAGTGGCGCATCATGCCGGTGAGCGGAATCTTCACCGGGCAGACGCTCTCGCACTTGCCGCAGAAGGTGGAGGCGTTGGGCAGCAGCCCGGCGGTCTCCAGCCCGAACAGCGCGGGGGTCAGCACGCTGCCCATCGGCCCCACATACATCGAGCCATAGGCATGGCCGCCGACGCTGAGATAGACCGGGCAGTGGTTCATGCAGGCCGAGCAGCGGATGCAGCGCAGCATCTCCTGGAACTCGCTGCCCACCATGCCGGAGCGGCCGTTATCCAGCAGGATGACGTGATACTGCTCCGGCCCGTCCGGGTCGCCCTCCCGCCGGCCGCCGGTCGAGAAGGTGGTATAGACCGAGAATTCCTGCCCGGTGGCGGAGCGCGCCAGCACCCGCAGCAGGGAGAGCGTGTCCTCGACGGTGGGGACGATCTTCTCGATGCTGGCAAGTGCTATGTGCACGCGCGGCAGGGTCTGGGTCAGGTCGCCATTGCCCTCGTTGGTGACGATCACGGATGAGCCGGTCTCGGCGATCAGGAAATTCGCCCCGGTGATGCCGACATCGGCGGCGAGGAACTTCTCCCGCAGCACCGCCCGGGCCTCGGCCTGGATGTCCCGCTTCTCGGGAAAGGCGCGGTCCGCCGGCAGATGGGTATGGGCGGCGCGGAAGGTCGATTCCCAGTCCTCCTGATTGAGGTGGAAGGCCGGGCCGATGATGTGGCTCGGCGGCTCCTTGCGCAATTGCAGGATGTATTCGCCCAGATCGGTCTCCACCGGGGTGATCCCCTGGGTTTCCAGGAAATCGTTGAGGCCGATCTCCTCGGAGATCATCGACTTGCCCTTGGTGACGGTGCGGGCGTTCACGCCGCGGCAGATGTTGAGGATGGCGGTCCGCGCCTCCTCGGCATCCCGGCACCAGTGCACCACCCCGCCTCTGGCCTCCACCTGGGCAGCGTAATGCTCGAGGTAGAAATCGATATTGGCGATCATGTGATTCTTGATCGCCTTCGCCCGCTCCCGCAGGTCCTCGAATTCCGGCAAGGACGCCGCTCCCGCCGCGCGGACGGCGGCGAAGCCCGGCCTCGACCGCACCAGGGCCTTCTGCAGGCCGGGATCGCCGAGGGCGCGGCGGGCATTTTCCTTGAACGCTGAACTGGTGGCGAGCATCCGAATCTCCTTCTGCCCCCAGTCTAGGGGCATTGCCGGGCAAAGGAAATGCGGCTGAAGGCAGGAAACCGGGCTCGATTCGGAATGGCGCCAAGTTAAATCTTTGTCGGATAGCCACCACTTCTCCGCAATGGAGCGGCCCATAGGGTCGCAGCCTGCAATTCACGGTGAAACGGCGACATCATGCTGGACGGCCGCCATGACGATCATTCCGCCCAGAACGCGCGGCCCGTGAGCGCCCTCCACCTGCATCTGGACCCGCTGGGCGGCCTGGCCGGCGACATGTTCATCGCCGCCCTGCTCGATGCCTTTCCCGCCCATGCCGGCACGGTGATCGCCGCCATCGGCGCGGTGACGGATACGCCCTGCCGCCTCGTCCCCGCCCGCGACCACGCCCTCACCGGCGCCCGCTTCGCTGTCGAGGCGGAGCATCATCACCATCATCACGATCACCATCACCATGTCCCCTGGCGGGACATCCGCGCCCGGATCGGGGCCGCCGCCCTCGCCCCCGGCGTCCAAGCCCGCGCCATCGACATCTTCGCCCATCTGGCGCGGGCCGAGGCGCGGGTGCATGGCCTCGCGGTGGAGGATGTGGAGTTCCACGAGGTGGGAGCGGAGGATTCCATCGCCGACATCATCGGCGCCGCGGCGCTGATCGAGGCGCTGGCGCCCGCCTCATGGAGCACCGCGCCCCTGCCGCTGGGCGGCGGACAGGTGAGAACGCGGCACGGCATGCTGCCGGTTCCGGCCCCCGCCACCGCCCTGCTTCTGGAAGGCTTCGAGACGGTGGATGACGGCATCCCCGGCGAGCGGGTCACCCCCACCGGCGCCGCCATCCTGCGCCACCTGATGCCGGGCCCGCGCCCCGGCGGCCGGCTTGCCGGCAGCGGCCATGGCTTCGGCACCCGCACCCTGCCGGGCATGAGCAACGTGCTGCGCGTGCTGGCCCTCGAAACCGCCACGCGGGAAACCCATCGCCGCCTCGCCGTCATCGGTTTCGAGGTGGACGACCAGTCGGCGGAGGATCTCGCCATCGGGCTCGACCGGCTGCGCGCCACCGATGGCGTGCACGACGCGCTGCAGATGCCCGCCTTCGGCAAGAAGGGCCGGATGGCCACCCATGTGCAGGTGCTGGCCCGGCCCGACGCGCTGGAATCCGTCATCGAGGCCTGCTTCCTCGAAACCGCCACCATCGGCCTGCGCGTTCACCTGGTCGAGGGCCGCGCCCTGCCGCGCAGCATGCACCAGGTTTCGGTGGAAGGGGCGGCGCTGCGGGTGAAGCGGGTGGAGCGCCCCGGCGGGCGCACCGGCAAGGCGGAGGCGGAGGATCTGCGCGCCCTGCCGGGCCGGGCGGCGCGGGAACGCCATCGCCGGGCGGCGGAAACGGAGGCGGAGCATGGCTGAAGACAAACTCGCGGCGCTGCGGGAAATCCTCGCCGGGATGGGCCGGGTGGCGGTCGCGGTCAGCGGCGGGGTGGACAGCCTCACCCTCGCCACCGCCGCCCACCGCGCCCTCGGCGCCGCCGCGGTCATGCACCATGCCGTCTCGCCCGCCGTCCCGCCCGCCGCCACCGCCCGCACCCGCGCCCTCGCCGGGGCGGAAGGCTGGCGGCTCGACGTGTTCGAGGCCGGCGAGTTCGCCGACCCCGATTACCGGGCCAACCCGGTCAACCGCTGCTTCTTCTGCAAGACCAACCTCTACGCCGCCATCGCCGCGCGGACCGATGCGCAAATCCTCTCCGGCACCAATCTGGACGATCTCGGCGAATACCGCCCCGGCCTGCAGGCGGCGGTGGCGCATTCGGTGCGCCACCCCTTCGTCGAGGCCGGGATCGACAAGGCGATGGTGCGCCGCCTCGCCGCCCGTCTCGGCCTCGGCGCCCTGGCCGAGCTGCCCGCCGCCCCCTGCCTCTCCAGCCGGGTGGAAACCGGCATCGCCATCGAACCCGCCGTGCTCAGCATGATCGACCGTGCCGAGAACCTGCTCCGCGCCCGGCTGCGGCCGCGCACCGTGCGGCTGCGGGTGCGCGCCTCCGGCCTGGTGGTGGAGCTGGACGCCGAGGCGCTGGACCGGCTGGAACCGGCGCGCATGCTGCTGGAGGACGAGATCGCCCTGCTCGCCACCGCCACCGGGCTGCACCGCCCGGTCAGCTTCGCCGCCTACCGCACCGGCAGCGCCTTCGTCGGCGCCCCCGCATGACCCCGCGCGACATCGCCGATGAATTCCTGCTCGACGAGGCCCGCCCCCGGCGCATCGGCATCAGCGAGGCCATCTATTGCGCGGGCAAGTCTCCGGCGCAGATCGCCGCCATCCTGGATCATGCCGGGGCGGCGGGCAATGCGCTGCTGCTCACCCGGCTGGATGAGGCCAAATTCGCCGCCCTTCCGGCGCCGCGCCGCGAGCGGATGGATTACGATCCCGTCTCCGCCACCGCCTTCGCGGGAGAGCCGCTTCCCGCCGCCGGCCCGGCGCGCATCGCCGTGGTCGCCGCCGGCACCTCCGACGTCCCGGTGGCGCGCGAGGCGCTGCGCACCCTGCGGTTCGAGGGCCACGCCGCCGAGCGGATCATCGATGTCGGGGTGGCGGGAATCTGGCGCCTGCTGCGCCGGGTGGATGAGCTGCAGCGCTTCGCCGTGGTCATCGTCGCCGCCGGGATGGATGCCGCCCTGCCCAGCGTGGTGGGCGGGCTGGTGCCCGGCCTCGTCATCGCGGTGCCGACCTCGGTGGGCTACGGCGTGGCTTCCGGCGGGCGGGCGGCGCTCGATTCGGCGCTGGCGAGCTGCGCCCCCGGCATCGTGGTGGTCAATATCGACAATGGCTACGGCGCCGCCTGCGCGGCGATCCGATCGCTACGGACCTCCCAATAAAGGAGACGGATGATGGAACGGCGTGATTTCCTTAAAACCTCGGCCGCCGGCATCGCCGCCGCAACCACGGGCACCGCGGGCGCCGCCACCATCAAGCCCGCCGCCGGCCCCATCCGCGAGGCCGGCACCTTCGCCCCGCCCGACACCATGACCGAGGGCGAGATGAAATACCGCATCCTTGGCGATACCGGCGCCAAGGTCTCGATCATCGGCATCGGCGGCTTTCACCTCGCCAAGCCCGGCGGCCCGAGCCAGGAGGAAGCCATCCGCATCGTCCGCTCCGGCATCGACCGGGGCCTGAACTTCTGCGACAATTGCTGGGACTATAACGGCGGCGAGAGCGAGAAGCGCCTCGGCCTCGCCCTGCGGGACGGCTACCGCGACAAGGTCTTCCTGATGACCAAAATCGACGGCCGCTCCGCCAAGGCCGCCATGGGCCAGCTCGAAACCTCGCTCAAGCGCCTGAAGACCGACCATCTCGACCTGCTGCAGTTCCACGAGATCATCCGCACCTCCGACCCAATCGAGATTTTCGGCCAGGGCGGCGCGCTGGAGGCGGTGCTGCGCGCCAGGGAGCAGGGCAAGCTGCGGCATATCGGCTTCACCGGCCACAAGAGCCCGGACATCCACCGCGAGATGTTCCGCGTCGCCGAGGCGTTCAAATTCCATTTCGACACCGTGCAGATGCCGGTGAACATCATGGACGCCCATTTCGACAGCTTCCAGCGCGTCATCATCCCGCTGGCGATGCAGCAGCGCACCGCCGTGCTGGCGATGAAAACCTTCGGCGACCCCTTCGTGCTGCAGAGCGGCGTCGCCAAGCCGATCGAGATGCTGCACTATTCCATGAGCCAGCCGGTCTCGGTGGTGATCACCGGCATCGACAAGATGGAGATACTGGACCAGGCGCTGCAGGCGGTCCGCACCTACCAGCCGATGACCGAGGCGCAGCAGAAGGAATTGCTCGCCCGCTCCGCCGCCATCGGCCGCACCGGCGAGACGGAGAAATACAAGGTGAGCAGCCATTTCGACAGCACCAGCCAGAACCCGCAATTTTTGACGGAGGCATAGCGGCGGCC
>DASTAF010000352.1:0-7734 GCA_035713005.1 Acetobacteraceae bacterium | reverse complement strand
TAATAGCTCTCGCCCAGATACTTCCCCGCCGGCATCATGTTCACGAGCAGCGGGATGTGATAGCCGATCCGGTCCCAGTCCGTGTTGGTCAGCGGCACGCCGATATGCCGGGCGATGGCGTTCACATGCGGCGGGCAGTTGGTGGAGGCGCCGATGGCCGAGGCGCAGACGATGGCGTTCTCGAAGGCCTCGCGGGTGAGGATATGCGAGGGGCGCAAATCCTCGCGCACCATGTCGACGATGCGCTTGCCGGTCTCGTAGGCGATCTGGGCGCGCTCGCGATAGGGGCCGGGAATGGCGGCGCAGCCGGGGAGGGACATGCCCAGCGCCTCGGCCATCGCGTTCATCGAACTGGCCGTGCCCATGGTGTTGCAATGGCCGACGCTGGGGGCGGAGCCGGCCACCATGTCGATGAACTTCTCGTAACTGAGATGTCCGGCGGCGAGGCGGCGGCGCGCCTCCCAGACCACGGTGCCGGAGCCGACCAGCTCACCCTCGAAATGCCCATCCAGCATCGGCCCGCCGGAGAGGACGATGGCCGGGAGATCGACCGTCGCGGCGCCCATCAGCATGGCGGGCGTGGTCTTGTCGCAGCCGGTGGTGAGCACGACGCCGTCAAGCGGATAGCCATACAGAACCTCGACCAGGCCGAGATAGGCGAGGTTGCGGTCCAGCGCGGCAGTGGGGCGCTTGCCGGTTTCCTGGATCGGGTGGACGGGGAATTCCATCGGCAGCCCGCCGGCGGCGCGGATGCCGTCCGCAACCCGTTTCGCCAGCTCGATATGGTGGCGGTTGCAGGGGGAGAGATCGCTGCCCGTCTGCGCGATGCCGATGATCGGCTTGCCCGATTGCAGTTCCTCGCGCGTCAGACCGTAATTCAGATAGCGCTCCAGATAGAGCGCGGTCATGCCGGGATTATGGGGATTGTCGAACCATTCGGCGCTGCGCATGCGGCGGGGGGCTGGCTTATCCATGATTGATATTCTCCACTCTAACGTAGCCGTCGGCGCAGATTATCGACGTAAACGGCGCCGACGACAACGATGCCCAGGATCACCTGCTCGACATAGGAGGAAATTCCCGCGAGCTGGGTGCCGTTCTTGAGGATGGTCATCAGCAGGGCGCCGAGCACGCTGCCCAGTATGGTGCCGACGCCGCCGAACAGGCTGCCGCCGCCGATCACCACCGCGGCGATGGCGTAAAGCTCGTAATTGCCGCCGGCGGTCGGCTGGGCCGCCGCCGTGTAGGCCACATAGACGATGCCGGCCAGCGCCGAGATCAGCCCGCCGAGGATGTAGATCGCCATGATGTGCCGGCTGACATTGATTCCCACCCGGCGCGCGGATTCCGGATTGCTGCCGATGGCCAGCGTGTAGCGCCCGAAGCGCGTCTTGTTCAGCACGAAGGCGGCGATGAGGGCGATGATGACGCCGATCCAGGCCATGTTCGGAAAGCCGAGTATGGTGCCCTGGGAGATGTTCAGGAACCCGTTCGGCAGGCCGAAGACGGGCGTGCCGTTGGTGGTGAGCAGCGAAATCCCCAAAGCGATGGCGAGCATGCCGAGGGTGGCGATGAAGGGCGGCACGCCGAGCGTGACGATGGAGAAGCCGATGACGGCACCGATCACCGCGCCCAGAGCCAGGGTCGCGATGATGGCGGCGCCGACGGGGAAATGGGCATCGACGATGCAGAGCGCGCAGATCATCGAGGAGAGCGACAGCACCGATCCCTGCGAGATGTCGATGCCGGCGGTGGCGATGATGAAGGTCTGCCCGATGGCGAGGATGGCGATGACCGCCACCTGCTGGGCGATGTGATACCAGTTGACCAGGCTGAGGAAGCGCGGGTTCATCACCGAGAAGATCACCACCAGCACCGCGATGCTGATCAGCGCGAAGCCGAGCTGGCGCAGGAAGCGCCAAGCCTTCTGGCCGGAGCCGATGGTGTCGATCTCAACCTTGCTGGCCGCCGCCGGCTTCATCTCGTTCATGATGCCGCGCTCTCCCGGCTCAGCCGGCCGGCTTGTAGTTAGGCGCGTATTGCTGGATTGCCGCCGTCGCCTGGCTGGAGGCGAGATTCTTCGGCGTCAGCAGGAAATACGGGGTGTTGACGCGCTTCGGCAGGCTCTTGCCGTCCAGCTTGTCGAGCACCGCGAGCACCGCGTAATAGCCCATGTCGTAGGGCGATTGCAGGATCGAGGCCTGGATGACGTTGGATTTGATATAGGCAATCTCGCCGAGATCGGCGTCGAACCCGACCACTTTCACCTTGGAATGCGCCCGCTGCACCGCCTCGGCCGGGCCGAGGGCGGCGCGGTCGTTGGCGCCGAAGATCACGTCGAGCTTCGGGTACTGGGTCAGCATGTTGGTGGCGATGGTCAGCCCGGTGCTGACATCGTTCTGCGAATACTGGATCGGCCCCATGCGCTTGATGTTCGGATATTGCTTCATGCCCAGCATGAAGCCCTTGGGCCGGGCGATGCCGGTGGAGGCGGTATGGTTGAAATCGACGATGGCGTACTCGCCCTTCTTGTTCATCAGGTGCTCGGCCGTATAGACCGCGAGCGCCTTGGCCGCGCCGACATTGGAGGTGGCGAGGAAGCAGTCGGCGATATTGGGCGAGAGGCCGGAATCCACCGTCACCACTGGAATGTGCTTGGCGAGCGCGCTTTTGACCGGCTTGATCAGAGCCTGCGGATTCTGCGCGGCGAGGATGATGCCATCCACCCCGGCGGTGACGGCGTTGTTGACCATGCCGATCTGCCCGGCGAGGTCCAGCCCGCTGGCAGGTGCCTCGAAATTCACCGTCACCCCGAATTTCTTCGCTGCCGCGTCGGCGCCGGAGCGCACCGCGAGCCAGTAGGGCGAGGCGTTGGACTTGGTGATGAGTTCGATCGTGTAGTGCTTGGCAGGCTTGGCCGGCACCGGAATGTCCTTGACATTCGCGGCCTGCGCGATGGTTGCCCCCATTCCGGCGGCCATCAGCGCGATCATGGAGAGCGTTAGTTTCCTCATGAGACGTTTCCCTGTGATTGGTTTCCGGTTTCCCCGGCATAGCCGGTCATGTAGCGAATCAGCTCGTTCTGTGAGGTGTCCTGCGAGCGGGCATCAAAGACCTTCTGTCCGCGATACATGACCATCACCCGGTCGCAGACCTTCAGCACCTCGACCAGATTATGGCCGATGAACAGAACGCCGATGCCTTCGGAGGCGAGCTGCCGCGCCATTTTCAGCACGTTCTGGGTTTCCATCACCGCGAGCGCCGCGGTCGGCTCATCCATGATGACGACCTTGGCCTTCCAGTAAAGGGCGCGGGCGATGGCCACCGCCTGGCGCTGGCCGCCGGAAAGGTCGAGCACGCGGGTCGAGGGATCGGGGATGTGGCTTTCGATGCGGGCCAGCAGGTTCTTGACCTCGCCGCGCATCCTGGCCTCGTCGAGCACCGGGATCACCCCGGCGAGCCGCTTCACCGGTTCGCGGCCGAGGAAGATATTGGCGCCGACATCGAGATGATCGGCCAGGGCCAGGTCCTGATAGATGGTCTCGATCCCGGCATCGCGCGCCTCGCGCGGGGTGCGGAAGGCCATCGGCGCATCGGCGAGGCGAATCTCTCCGGTATCCGGACGATGGACGCCGGAAATCACCTTCATCAGCGTCGATTTGCCGGCGCCGTTATCGCCCACCACGCCCAGCACCTCGCCCGCCGCCACCTGCATCGAAACCCCGCGCAAAACCTCCACCGCCCCGAAGCGCTTCTGGATGCCGGAGATGTCGAGCAGCGGCGCCATCACGGCTTCTAATGCATCAGCTCGGCGATGCCGCCATCGATGATCTGGGCGGTGCCGGTGGTGAAGGCCGATTCATCCGAGGCGAGATAAACCGCAAGCGCCGCGATTTCGCTGGGCCGCCCCAGCCTTCCCATCGGCTGGCGGGCGACGAATCCGGCCTCGACCTCCGCTTCGCTCACCCCGCGCGCCTGGGCCTGGGCGGCGATCCTCGCGCGCAGGGACGGGCTTTCCACCGTGCCGGGGCAAATCGCGTTGCAGCGTATGCCCCTGGTTACGAAATCGGCGGCGACGGACTTGGTCAGGCCAAGCACCGCCGCCTTGGAGGCACCATAGACGAAGCGGTTCGGGATGCCCTTCAGGCTGGAGGCGATGGAGGCGATGTTGATGATCGAGCCGGCGCCGCGCTCCAGCATGCCAGGCAGAAAGGCGCGGATCATGCGGTACATGGACGTCACGTTCAGGTCGAAGGAGAAGCGCCAGGCTTCCTCGTCGCATTCCAGGATGCTGCCGTGATGGACGAAGCCGGCGCAGTTGAACAGCACGTCGATGGGGCCGGTCTCGGCGGCGAATTGCGCGATGGCGGCGGGATCGGTGACATCGAGCCGCCGCACCTGACCGCCCCGGGCATCCGAGAGCGGCTCGATGTTGATGTCAGTGGCGATGACCTCCGCGCCCTCGCGCTGGAAGGCTTCGAGCCCGGCGCGGCCGATGCCCTGCGCCGCGGCCGTGATCACGGCCCGTTTGCCGGCGAGTCTCATGGCGCGCGAAGCTTCATTATGTTTCCCCCTACTGGACCAATGGCCGGACCATTGTTAGGTTTTCATTATCAATATCCGTCACGGCCCGCAAGGCTCCGGCTTGCCGCGCGGCGGGGCGGAGTTCAAAAGGAAACCGCCAGAGGGGAGGATTCGGCCGATGGAACTGACCTATCAAATTCACGACAAGAAAATGCGGCGCCTGTTGCTGTTCAACGCCGCGCCGGAGCGCATCGCCACCGGATTCCGCTGGGCGGAAGGTCCGGTCTGGTTCGGCGATGGCCAGTTCCTGCTCTGGAGCGATATTCCGAACAACCGGATGATGCGCTGGCTGCCGAGCGGGACGGTGGATGTGTTCCGCCAGCCTTCCAACAACACCAACGGCAACACGCGGGACCGCGAGGGAAGGCTGATCAGCTGCGAGCATGGCGGCAGGCGCGTCTCCCGCACGGAATATGATGGCAGCGTTACCACCCTTGCCGACAGCTTCGGGGGCAAGAAGCTAAACTCGCCGAACGACGTGGTGGTGAAGTCGGATGGCAGCATCTGGTTCACCGATCCCGCCTATGGCATCGACACCGATTACGAAGGCAACCGGGCGGAGGGCGAGCAGGGGGCCTGCCGGGTCTACCGGATTGATCCGGCGGGCGGCGAGGTGACGGTGGTGGCCGATGATTACGAGCGGCCGAATGGCCTCGCCTTCAGCCCGGACGAGAAGACGCTCTACATCGCCGATACCGGGGTCACGGAACGCGAGGACGGCCCGCACCACATCCGCGCCCATGAGGTGATCGACGGGGTGAGGCTCGGCCCTGGACGGGTCTTCGCGGTAATCGATCCCGGCTTCGCGGACGGGTTCCGCATCGACGAGGACGGCAATGTCTGGACAAGCTGCGGCAGCGGCAATGGTGTGGCCGTGTTCGGGCCGGACGGCACGCCCTTCGGCAAGATCGACTTTCCGGAGATGGTGAGCAATCTCTGCTTCGGCGGGCCGCGCCGGAACCGCATCTTCGTCACCGCCACAACCTCGGTCTATGCCCTCTATGTCGGCATAAGGGGCTGCAAGACCGTATGACGGAAGGTAGCGGCGCCCTGGTCGTGATCGACGTGCAGAATGACTTCTGCCCCGGCGGAGCGCTGGCGGTGGCCGATGGAGATGCAGTCGTGCCCGTCATCAACCGGCTCGCCACCGGCTTCGAGACGGTGATCGTGACCCAGGACTGGCACCCGGCCGATCATGCTTCCTTCGCCAGTCGGCATCCCGGGCGGAACGCCTTCGAGGTGGTGGAGTTTCCCTACGGGCCGCAGGTTCTCTGGCCGGATCATTGCGTGATGGGCAGCGCGGGCGCGGAGTTGCATCCGGGCCTGCGCATCCCGCAGGCCGCGCTGATCCTGCGCAAGGGCATGCGCCGCGAGGTGGACAGCTACTCCGCTTTCCTGGAAGCGGATCGCGGGACGAAAACCGGGCTGGACGGCTATCTTCGCGCGAGGGGAGTCGAGAGCCTGTATTTCTGCGGGCTGGCCACCGATTACTGCGTCGCCTGGTCGGCGCTGGATGCGCGGCGCCTCGGCTTCGCCGCCTCGGTGATCGAGCCTGCCTGCCGCGCGATCGACCTCAACGGATCGCTCGCCGCGGCATGGCAGGAAATGGCGGCGGCCGGGGTGGAGTGCCTCAGTAGCGTCTGAGCAGCGCCACCAGCCGGCCCTGCACCTTCACCCGCTCAGCGGGGACGATGCGCGTCTCGTGCCGGATGTTGGCAGGTTCCAGGGCGATGGAATTGCCGCGTTTGCGCAGGCGCTTCAGCGTCACCTCGGCATCGTCGATCAGGGCGACGATGATCTGGCCGTTCTCCGCCGTCTCGCCCTTGCGGATGATCGCGGTGTCGCCGTCCAGTATTCCCGCCTCGATCATCGAATCGCCTGCCACTTCCAGCGCGTAGTGATCGCCGGGGCCGAGCAGCGCCGTCGGCACCTCGATCTCGGTGGAATTGTCCCGCATCGCCTCGATCGGCACGCCGGCGGCGATTCGCCCGTAGAGTGGCAGCATGGTGGCGCCCGCCTTGCTCGCGGCGCGTGCCCCGGAAAGGCGCGAGGAGAAATCGCCGTGGATCACGTTGGGGGTGAAGCCCGAGGCCGAACCCTTTGATCCGGACCCGTTCGAGGTGAAGCGTGCTTCCTCGGCGCGGGCCTTCGTCATCACATCCTCGGGCAGGCGCAGAACTTCCAGCGCCCGCGCCCGGTGCTTGTGGCGGCCCAGGAAGCCGCGTTCCTCCAGCGCGCCGATCAGCCGGTGGATGCCGGATTTCGAACGCAGGTCCAGCGCCTCCTTCATCTCCTCGAAGCTGGGCGAGCAGCCGGTACGGCGCAAATGCTGGTCGATGAATATCAGCAAATCGTGCTGCTTGGGCGTGAGCATCCGGTCCTCCGGCTGAACCGGCGGGGATTCGCCGGAACAAAACGCTAACATCGTTGATGTTCTAGATATGTTTCCCGCATTCCGTCAAGCGTTACTTGATGCGATATCGTCAATCGGCGGAGGTGAGGCGGAACTCGATCCGGCGGTCCCTGGCGAAGTTCGCCGGCGTCTTGCCCGGTGCGATGGGATGCTCGGCGCCATAGGCGGTGGCGACCACATGCTTCTTCGATACCCCGTCCTTCACCAGCTCGTGCAGCACCGCGAGCGCCCGTGCCGCCGAAAGATCGAAATTATCCTTGTAGGGGCCGCCATGGATTGCCGCCTGATCGGCGAAACCATCCACGCTAAGCACCCAGTTCAGTTTGGGCGGAATCTTGCCCGCGATCGCCTTGATCGCCTTGGCGACATCGGCGATGCTTTGCTGGCCCTTTGGGGAAAGCGTCGCTTGATCAGAGGGAAACAGCACGTCGCTCTCGAAGACGAAGCGGTCCCCGACGATCTTGATGTTCTTCTGCCCGGCCAGGATCTGCCGCAGCGTGCCGAAGAACTCGCTGCGGTAGAGCTGCAGGTTCTGCACCTTGCGGGCCAGGGCCTCGTTGAGCTGGCGGCCGAGATCGGCGATCTGCACCTTTTCCGCCTTGTCCTTGCTGGCGGCGGCGTCCAGCGCCGCGGCGATGACGCGCAATTGCAGCCGCAGCGCGGCGATCTGCTCGTTGAGCAGATTGATCTGCTCAACCGCCTGGACGGAGAATTGCGTCTGCCCCGCGAGCTTCGCC
>DASTAF010000351.1:0-2105 GCA_035713005.1 Acetobacteraceae bacterium | reverse complement strand
ATCCATTTCCGCTGCATGGCTTGCGGGGCGACCGGCGGGGCGTCGCGGCGGTCGAATTCGCCATCACCGGCTCGCTGCTGTTCCTGTTCCTGTTCGGCATCCTCAATCTCGGCTATCTGGGCTTCACCATCGTCGCCCTGCAGCGCGGGGTCCAGCAGGCGGCGCGATATGCCAGCGTCACCACGGCGGCGGCGCTCGCCAGCGGCACCGCCATGACCTATGCCTGCCCGACCCAGGCGGCCATCCAGAGCCAGTTCGCTTCCGCCGCCGATCCTCCCCTTTCGGGGGCGGAGATGCCGGCGGTGGTGGTGGCCTGGGGCGGCAGCCTCGCCCCCTGCTCCAACAATACCGGAACCGGGGTCGGCACCGTCACCGTCTCCGCCCGCTTGCAGTGGCTGCCGATCGGCCTGCAGGGAATCTGGAGCGGCGGCATCTCCCTCGCTCCGGCCGAGACGCTGGCGGTGATGAATGCCGGCGGCGCCGAAAGCGGCTCATGAAAGCCCGCTTCCGCCCGTCCATCCCGCGCCGCGCCGGGGCGATGCTCGGCGCCAGAAAGGCCAGCGTCAGCGTCGAATTCGCGCTGGTCTCGCTGTTCTTCCTGTTCCCCCTGATGGCGGGCGCCATGGACATGATCCTGGCGCTCAGCGCCCGCTCGAAACTCGATAGCGCACTGCACTCGCTCTATCTCTTCGCCTGGAGCAATCCGCAGAACGCCGCCGATCCCGCCACCCTCAACGCCTATCTGCGTGCGATCGATCCCGCTTTGCCCGCCTCCGGCATCACCCTGGTCGGCAACCCCGCGACCCAGAGCCTGTGCTTCGGCTCCAACGGGAATATCGACTCCCTGGCCCAGGTCACCCCGCCCATCCTCGGCGGCTCGGGGGCCGATACCTGCAACATCGGCCCCTCGATCATCCAGGGCGACGTGCCCGTCATCATCGTCCATTATGTCCTGCGATCCACCATCAACCTGCCGGTGCCGATGCCGTTCCTGGCGAATCCACTCATCCTGACGGCGAGCGGCACGGTCCAGACCAACTGAACCCGCCGGATCGAGCGTGGGTCAGTGCCCCGTCTTCCTCTCCGGGGCGGCATGCAGGCTCAGGATCATCGCCTTGCGCAGCGCGGTGATGCCGCCGCTGATATCGCCATCTTCGCAGAGGTTTTCCCCCGCCCGCGTCAGCGCCCTGGCGCGGGCGGGCAGGCCCTGGTGCTTCTCCCGCTCGTGCAGGCGGGTCTGCAGCGTCGCGCAATAGGCAGGGGTATCGGTGGTGATCTGCACCGGCGCATGACGGGCATCCACCGCCGCCACGGAAAACGCCGCCGATACCAGCATGCCGAAGCGCATCATGAAAAACGAAGTAATTCCCGGCCCTTATTGGCCTGATGGTGCCTTCATGAAACCTTCTTTATCCTCGGCCATGGTGGCGGGCGGCGCCTTGTCCGCGGCCATCCTCGGCATGGACAGAATCGCCCTCAGCCCCGGCGCGTTGTCCTCCAGCCGCAGCGCCCCCCCATGCAACTGCGCCACCGCCGAGACCAGCGCCAGCCCCAGCCCATAGCCGGGCGTGGTGCGCGCCTCCTCGGCGCGGTAGAAGCGCTCCACCGCGCGGGAGCGCTCGGTTTCCGGAATCCCCGGCCCCTCATCGCCGATCGCGATCTCGACGAAGCCCTCATCCGCCTCCGCCGTCAGCGTCACGGTGCTGCCATGGGGGGCGAATTTCAGCGCGTTGCCGAGTAGATTGGCGATCGCCTGCTGGATCATGTCCCGGTCGCCCACCATCGGCAGCGGAGCGTTCCAGCTTCCGGCCAGCGTCACCTCCCGCTCCTCCGCCGCCGCCTCGTAGAACTCCCTCAGATCCTCCAGCAGCAAAGCGAGGTCCATGTCGGCGAAGGCGGATCGCCGCGCCCCGGTCTCGATCTCGGCGATCCGCAGCAGCGCCTGGAACAGGCTGATCACCGCGTCCAGATCGGCGGTGGCGTATTCCACCGCCCCGCGCAGCGTGTCGGCATCCTTCGCATGCAGCGCCGCATCCTCCAGCCGCGCGCGCACCCGGGCGATCGGCGTGCGCAGATCATGGGCGATGGCGTTCGAAACCTGCCGC
>DASTAF010000350.1:0-2423 GCA_035713005.1 Acetobacteraceae bacterium | reverse complement strand
CTGGCTAAGGTCGGATAGGCGCTGGCGAAATAACCGAAGCGCGCCGTCATGCTGACGGGCAGGATCGGCGCCGCCACCGTCTCGACCGTCTCGCGCACCGGGGAGATCACCGCCGCCTGGCCGGAAAGCTGATCCCATTTGTCCCCGTTCACCATGCTGGCGACGGCGCGGCGCAGGATATCCCCGTTCAGGGCGGTGATGACGAAAACCGGCCGCTCGTTCCCCGGAATCCACAGGGCGGCGGGGGTGGTGACCGCCATGACCGCCGAATCGCTGAAATTGCCGACCGCGACGGAAGGCGCCCAGCGGTAGAGATCGCTGTTCCCCGAGCCGGGTCCGCTCGCATCCTGCCCGGACTTCGCGGGCCAGAGATCGCCCTGGAACCCGGCGAGCGAGCGGGAGAGGGGCTGCTCCTTGATGTAGAGCGCCTGGTGGCCGACGATGAGGCGGCTCCGCCGCCGCAGCGCCGCGGGAAGCCTGCCGGTGATGGCCACCACCACCGTGCCGGCCGGTGGATGGGCGGGCATCGCGCTCACCATCCCGAGGCCGCCATGGCCGGTCACCTGCGCGAGCTTTGCCCCGAAGGTCGCGGCGGCGGAGATCGCCGGAGAGGAAGGATCGGGCAGGGCGACGAGATGAACCGGATAGGCCCCCGCCGCGATCGCCGCCAGATTGTTCGGCACCACCGGCGCGCCGCCGATGATCGCGATCCGGCTGTCCGAGAAGATGGTGAGGGCCGATGAATCCGGCCCGAAGCCTCCGCAGGCGGCCTTCGACGGATGCGCCGGCGCGAGATCGGCCGCCAGCGCCAGCTCGTTCTCCCCGATCCTGATGGCGCTTCCTGAAATCAGGAACCGGTAGTCGGGATAGGTGCCGCCGGAGACGCTCGGCAGCGGCACGGTTCCGGCCATGGTGCCGTTGACCAGGATGCGCACCACCGAGCCGGGCGCGATTCCCGCCGAATAGGCGAGATGGAGATAGAGAACCCCGTGGCTGTTCCAGTTCGGATTCCAGAAGGCGACCGGTCCGATCCTGATCTCCGGCCCCGCCCTCGTTCCGGTGGGCACGCCCGCCTCGCCGAAGGTGACCGACTGGGCGGCACGATTCTGGGGCAGCCGCTGGTAGCCCTGGCGGTGCGCCCCGGCGAGGTCGATGACCGCCTCCGGCGC
Organism: Acetobacteraceae bacterium; assembly: GCA_035713005.1. Taxonomy (GTDB): domain Bacteria; phylum Pseudomonadota; class Alphaproteobacteria; order Acetobacterales; family Acetobacteraceae; genus Acidiphilium. The sequence continues at coordinate 1,254 of DASTAF010000350.1, read as the reverse complement.
GTCCGGCCAGGCGAAGGCATAGGCGGCGATGAGGGTGGCGGCATGGGCGAGCGTGGCGGGGCTGCCTGCCGTCACCGAAAGCATGGCGCCGCCCGCCGTGTTGTCGGCGAGGCGCAGGCGCGCATGGCCGCCGGCGAGGCCGCTCCCGGTCTTGGGGGCGAGTTTCAGGACGATCACCCGCCCCGGAAAGGCCGCGGCCTTCCGCAGGCTGGCGGCGCTCAGCGCATGGGCGGTGACCCGGATGGGATGCCGCCGGCCGGCCAGCAGCGCCACCGACTGCGCCGCCGCCATGATCGGCTCCGGACTGCGCGCCAGCGCCTTGTCGTAGAGGATCATCAGCCGGGAATCGCCGGGAATCAGGCTCCGCCCGAACAGATCGGGAAGCTGCGCCAGCGCCGGCGGCCCGCCCGCCGCGCGATAGGTGACGGTGATGGCCGAATTCCCGGCCATGCTCGCCCAGGGCGCGGCGCGGCTGAAGCCGCCGCAGCCCACCCCGGGCGGCTGGATGGCGGAGAAGGTCAACTCGTTGCGCCCCGGCCTGAACAGGGCGGCGGGGAGCGCGATCCTGCCGTCGAAAGCCGGAGCCGCGCCGCTCAGGGCGATCTGCTGCACCGGGCTGCCGTTGAGCGAAACCAGGAGCGAGGAGCGATCCGGCAGGGCGGCCGAATTGGTGCCGGAAAGATGCAGGCGCGCCCGCACGATGCGCCGGTTCGGCGGCACAAACAGGGCGATGCTTCTCGAATCGCGCGGGTTCGGCAGCGCCAGTTGGGAGGGCCTGGCCACGAACCAGGAAAGCGGCGCCGCCTCGGTCGCCAGCGGCCGCGGGGCGATCGCGGCGCTGCCCGCATCCCCTCGCGCGGCGGCGGGCCGGGGCATGACGGCCAGCAGAAGAAAGGCAAGGCCGAACATCCGCCGCGCCGCCGGGCCCCATCCGGCATGGAAGCTGGCGCCTTCGGCCATCACGCGCCGATGCCTGAAATCAAGACGCGCGAAAACGCCACGCGGAAAAGTCGCGGCCTTACCGTTCCCGACGCGCAATCATGTCCAGAAGCGCCCGCGCCAATTGAAATCATGCGCGCGCCAGCATTGTCATAGCTTTCATCTGCAATCTAGCCGGGAATTAACTTTGGGCGCACCCGCTGCGCTTGCGGCCGGCAACATATTGATTTTTCTGCTCCTCGACCAGCGTGATGTTGATTTTCCCTAGCGGCAAAAGGGAAATGTGTAAATATTGGCGGCAGGCGCGAAAAGAAG